>CAYWOF010000465.1:0-3015 GCA_964459825.1 uncultured Phycisphaeraceae bacterium
CAAGGTCTACGGCGCCATGGCCGCCGGGCGCCCCGTCCTGCTGCTGGGCCCCGACCCGTGCCACGCCAGCGACCTGGTCCGCGACCACCGGATCGGGTGGCACATCCGGCACGGCGACGTCGATGGAGCGGTCGCGACGATCGAGCGGATCGCGGCGACGCCGCGCGCCGAGCTCGAGGCGATGGGCGCCCGGGCCCGGGCGCTCATCGACGGGGAGCTCGCCGGGCGGGCCCTGTGCCGGCGCGTGTGCGACGTGTTCGAGCGCGGGCTGACGCTCCGGGCCGGCGCGGGCCCCGAGCCCTGCGAGCACCCCGCATGAAGAAGTACGTGTTCATCCAGGACGACCCCTTCTACCTGCCCCGCGTGCTGGACAAGTACCTGCGCGAGTTCGCGGACTCCACTGCGGGCGTGAACATCCAGCCCTCGACCCAGGGCAAGCGGACCGTCTTCCAGACGGCCCTGGACCTGTACCGCGTCTACGGATTCGCGTACTTCCAGTGGAAGCTGCGCCACTACCTGTGGCGCAAGCTGCTGGCGCGGGTGGTCAACGGCGTGCTCGGCTCCACGCGCCGGTGCCACAACGTCGCCGCCGTGGCGCGCAAGTACGGCGTCCCGGTGCACCGCACGGCCGACGTCAACAGCGAGGAGTTCCGCGCGCTCCTGCGCGACCTGGGCGTCGAGTTCATCGTCTCGATCTCCGGCACGCAGATGTACCGCAAGGCCCTGCGCGAGCAGACCCGTCTCGGCATCGTCAACTGCCACGGGGCCCTGCTCCCGCGCTACCGCGGGCTCATGCCCAGCTTCTGGACCCTCGCCAACGGCGAGACCGAGGGCGGGGTGACCGTCCACTTCGTGGACGCCCGGCTCGACAACGGGCCGATCCTCGTCCAGCGCCGCTACCGCATCCACCCGCGCGACACCCTCGAGGAGATCATGGCGCGCGGGAAGGACCTCGCGGCCGAGTGCATCATCGACGCCTGCCGCATCGTCGAGGACGCCGACGCGCGCGGGGTCGCGCCCCCGACCACCCCCAACGACGGCGCGCACGCCACCCACTTCTCCATGCCCACCCGGGCCGACGTGGCCCGGTTCCGTGCGGCCGGGCACCGGTTCGTCTAGCTCCCCGAGGAACGGCATGGTCGCGACCGCGGACATCACCCACGCCCTCTCCTTCGACATCGAGGACTGGTTCCACATCGTCGAGGTCCGGGCCGTGGAGGACCCCGCCCGGTGGCCGCGCCTCTCCGCCGAGTCGTCGCTCGTCGAGCGCTACACCGACCTCATCCTGCGCCTCTGCGATGAGGGGCGCGCCCGCGCGACGTTCTTCATCCTCGGCTGGGTCGCCGAGCGCCACCCCGCCCTGGTGCGCCGGATCGCCGACGCCGGGCACGAGCTGGGCACGCACTCCTTCTGGCACCGCAAGGTCTACGACCTCACCCCGGAGGTCTTCCGCGCTGACCTCGCCGACTCGATCGCGGCCATCCGCGCGGGCGCGGGGGAGGGGCGCGACATCCGGGGCTTCCGCGCCCCCTCGTTCTCGATCACCCCGGGCGCCGAGTGGGCGTTCGACGTGCTCCTCGACGCGGGGCTGACGTACGACGCCAGCCTCTTCCCGGCCCGGCGCGGGCACGGCGGGTACCCCTGCCCGCGCGCGCCGCACTGGGTCACCGCCCCCAGCGGGCGACGCCTGGCGGAGCTGCCCATGTCCGTCGCCAGCGCCGGGCCGGCGCGCGTGGGCTTCAGCGGCGGGGGGTACCTGCGCCTCCTCCCCTCGTGGGCCATCGAGGCCGGCATCGCGCGCGAGGCCCGCGTCGGGCGCCCCACCGTCGTCTACCTCCACCCCCGGGACTTCGCGCCCGACTGCCCGCGCGTGCCCATGCCCCTGCACCGCCGGTTCAAGTGCTACGTGGGGATGGGCGCGACGGCCGACAAGCTCCGGCGCCTCCTCGCGTCCCACCGCTGGGCGCCCTGCGCCGAGGTGGTGCGTGCCTCGCTCGGGGCCCCGGGCCCGGGCGCGCGGGCCGATCCCCCCCGCGAACTAGACTCCACCCCATGACCTCGGCGCCCCCCATCCCCACACCCCGCGCTGGCGCCGAGGCGCGCGACCCCCGTGCCGACGCCCTCGCGCCCGAGCTCGGGCCCGGGTGCCTCCCGCCCGGGTCGTGGCCGGAGCGGCGCTCGGTCCCGGTCTCGGTGCTCGTCCCCGTGCGGAACGAGGAGCGGAACATCGCCGAGTGCCTGCGCCGCGTCGCGTGGGCCGACGAGCTGGTCGTCGTCGACAGCCAGTCGACGGACCGGACCGTCCCCATCGCGCAGGCGATGGGGGCCGACGTCTACCAGTTCCACTACTCGAAGGAGGGCTGGCCCAAGAAGAAGAACTGGGCGCTCGAGAGCGTCCCGTGGCGCAACGAGTGGGTGCTGATCCTCGACGCCGACGAGCACATGACCCCCGAGCTGGCCGACGAGGTGCGCCGCGTCGTCACCGGCACCTACCGGGCGCGCGACCCCCGGCGCGCCGGGTGCGGCGACGGCTACTGGCTCAACCGTCGCTTCATGTTCATGGGCCGGTGGATCCGCGGGTGCGGGTACTACCCCAGCTACAACGTGCGCCTGTTCAAGCACGCCCTCGGACGCTACGAGCGCATCGGCACGCTCGGCGACACCGGCTCGGGCGACAACGAGGTGCACGAGCACGTCCTGCTCTCCACCGGCCCCGCCGGGTACCTGGAGCACGACTTCCTGCACTACGCCTACCCCGACCTGTCCACCTGGGTCGAGAAGCACAACCGCTACACCACCTGGGAGGCCCACGCCATGGGCGCCGGGGAGGTCGGCGAGGTGCGCCCCTCGCTCTTCGGCGGTCCGATCCAGCGCCGGCGCTGGCTCAAGCGCGCCGGACGCGGGCTGCCCCTGCGCCCCACGCTCCGGTTCATCTTCAGCTACGTCTTCCAGCGGGGCTTCCTCGACGGCTACCCCGGCTACGTGATGTGCCGCCTCCTCGCCTGGTACGAGTTC
>CAYWOF010000466.1:0-3014 GCA_964459825.1 uncultured Phycisphaeraceae bacterium
CGTTGGACTGCACGCCGCCGGCGTACTTGAAGAACCCGCCCACGTAGAGCCCGCCGGGGTTGGGGCCGGGGCCATCCTCGTCGAAGACGTGCAGAGTGTGGACCCAGGTGCCCGCGCCCCAGCCCGTGACGCCCGTGGAGAGGGCGTGCCACTGCTGGCCGTCCCACCGGGCGATCTGGTTGACCTGCACGCCACCGGCCACATCGAAGGACCCGCCGACGAAGAGGCTCGGTCGGCCGGGCCCCTCGCCATCCTCATCGAAGACACACAGGGCGTGGACGGCGCCGCCGAGGCCGCCACCGACTCCGGACCATTGGCGGTCGCTCCAGCGGGTGATGCCATGGGTGCCGGGCATGCCGGAGATCGCGTGCTGGCCGCCGATGAAGAGCGCCGGCAGGCCCGGACCGTCCGCATCCTCATCGAAGACGCACAGGGCGTGGACGGGCGCATACGGCTGCGCCGGAAACTCCCCGAGGGGTTCCCAGGTGACACCATCAAAGCGAACTACGTTCCGGGACACCTGGCCGAGAACCGTGTCGAACGCACCAACGATGTACAGCGCGCGCACCCGCGGCCCGGGCCCATCGTCGTCGAACAACGCCAGCGCCTTGGGTGCGCCGTCCGGCTCGAAGACGGACCCGTACGCCGCCAACTGACCCGCCTCCCAGCTCGCCAGGTCCTTCCCCGGCGCGGGCGCTGGTAACTCGAAGTAGCCACCCAGCAGGACCGCGTCGGACCATGGGCCCGCGGGCTCTGGCCCCAGGATGGTCCGAAGTCCCGAACCCGGGAGCGTGATGGCATTCTCCCACTCGGTGATCTCGGACCATCGAGTCGAGTCCCACCGCACGAATCCGTTGACCGAGACAGGGCCGACGGAGGTGAAGAACCCGCCCACATAGACGCCGGGCGGCACGGGCTCAACGGTGCCAACGGGCTGCGCCCACACGGTGTTGATCTCGGCGCCGCCCTGCGGGATGCCCTCTCCCTGCGCGTGCCAGGCCCAGCCGTCCCACGCCGCGAACTGACGGGACTCGACCGCTCCTGCGAACCAGTATCCCCCGGCAACATAGGCTCGCGCGCCGCCCAGGTTGGCACCATCAGGATCCCAGCTTCTGATCGCGGTGACGTCCGCACCCGGCCAGGGCGAAGGGCCATTGAACACCCCCGTCCCCACCGTAGACCAGATGAGCTGACACTGTGCGTCCGCCCCGATGCCCGCATACAGAGAAGTCACGACGACCGCGAAGGCCGCGCCGGGGCGTGAGCCCCGGCGCGGCCGATACCCAACGGTGGTGCTTCGACGATGCATGGTGGCTCCCCTACTGGTCGAGCCAGTCCACGCTGACCAAGTCGAAGCCCGTGCCGGAGAAGACCGCCGTGCCGGTGACCAGGATGTCGCCGGACAATCCCGCCAGCGCCATCGCCACCCCCGACTGGCTGTTCGTGTCGTCCGAGGCCTCGTACGTCACGTCCCAGTCGGGCGGAGAGCTGCCGAGGCTGAACCCCAGCAGCAGATAGTCATGGATGTTGTAGGTGTCCTGGCTGGAGAACCCGGCCACGTAGACCGTCCCGCCCCGCACCTGGATCGCCGCACCCCGGTCGTCGCCGCCGGCGTAGTCGAAGATGTCCTCCTCCACCAGCGCCCCATCGTCATCGCCCTCGAACGCGACCGTGCCAACGTCGTAGTCCTGACCCGTGCGGGTGTAGCCCGTGAGGTAGATCGTGATGGTGCTGCTCGGGTGGTACGTTCCGGGCACGTACACGATGTCGGTGGCGTAGTCGTCGTTGCCGTACTGGCCGCCATCCCCGTCCCAATGCCGGGCGATGTCGCCGCTCACGGCATCCCAGAGCGAGCCGCCGCTGGCAGGATCCAGGCGCAGCGCGGTGTAGTCCGTGTCGTCCACCGTGACCAGGGACATCCCGCCGGGCCCGAGCACCAGGCTCCCCACGCCCATCACCGAGTACCCCCCGACCACGAGGTTGTCCCCGATGTTGTCCACCGCGTGCAGGCCCAGCCCCGTGCCCACATCGTCCTCGCCCAGCCCCGCGTCGTAGCGCACCCCCGCCCCGCTGTTCCACACGCAGACGCCCTCGGCGCTGTAGCGCAGCACCACGATGTCCTTGCGCGTCTCGTCGCTCCACGAGGTGCCCGCCACGAAGAGGTTGTAGCCGCCATCCTCCTCCTGCGGCTGCGCGATCATCACCGTCCCGCACTCGGCGGCCTCATCGTCTCCATCGTCGAAGTCGTAACGCCGCGTGCCCTGGGCCTCCCCGCCGCCGGAGGACCAGTCGCTCGACAGGTCGCCATCATCCCCATCGTACTTGAGCGAGACGATGTCCTTGCCCGTGCCATCGCCCACCGAGGATCCGGTGACGTAAACGTCGCCCTCGCCATCCACCACCACATCCACGGCCTCGTCGTTGCCGGTGCCCATCGGGCCGTCGTAGATCCGCACCCCCGCGGGGAGGGAACCCTGGGCCGCCCAGGCGCCCGCGAATCCTGAGGTTGCGAGGTCGGAAGCACGGTACTTCACCGTGACGTAGTTACTATCGTTCCCGTACGAGCCGCTGGCCTGCATCCGCGTGTAGCCGGTGACGTACACCGCGTTGCTCTGCTGGTCCACCACGATCGCCACCCCTCCGCTTTCGTACTGGGGCGAGCTTGCCAGCGGTGGAAAGAACGCCGATGCGGCCGGCTCCCCCGCGCCGAACTGGTCCGGAACCACCTCGTACTTGTAGACTGCGAGCACGCTCTTGCCGACGTCGAGCTGCACCTTGCCGACCACGAAGAAGTAATCGACATCGGGGTTCGCGCCCGTGTCCGTCCACACCGCCGCATCCATCCCGATGTCGAAGTACCCGCTGGGCTGGCTGTCGATGTACTCCCGAGCCACCCACTCCTCGCTCGGCTGCGCCACCGCCGCGCCGGCCCCCACCAGCAGCGCCGCCAGGGCGCTCGCCAGCCGAATCCCGTTCCGTGCACCCCGCCCCTTCGTGATGGTCCCGGCCCGGTC
>CAYWOF010000467.1:0-3008 GCA_964459825.1 uncultured Phycisphaeraceae bacterium
TGGAGGCCTTCCTCCGGATCGCCCGATTCGAGGCGCGCGGGCCGGGGGCGTTCACGGCGTGGCTCGCGCAGATCGCCGAGAACAACCTGCGCGATGCCGTCCGCGGGCTGGAGCGCGCCAAACGCCCCGATCCGCGCAAGCGCGTGCAACCGCCGGCGTGGGCCGATTCGTGCGCATCGTTCGTCGAGCAGCTCGGCGCCACGAGCATGACGCCCAGCCGCCACGCGGCCCGCCACGAGGCGGTGGGGGTGCTCGAGCACGCCCTCGCCCAGCTCCCGACCGACTACGGCCGCGTGGTGCGGATGTACGACCTGGAGAGCCGCTCCGTGGCGGAAGTGGCCAGGGAACTCGGTCGGTCGCAGGGCGCGGTGTTCATGCTCCGGGCCCGCGCCCACGACCGCCTGCGCGAGCTCATGGGGGCATCGAGCCGGTACTTCAGCTCGCCCGGCGGACGGTAAGCTCAGCGCACCCGAGAGTCCCGCACCACGCCTCGTTGGATCGCCGCCGGAGCCCCCGCCCATGATGGAAGACGAAACCAAGGACATCGCCGTGCCGGTCGATGCTGCGCACGAGCAGAAGCTGATCGAGGAGGCGCGTCGGCAGATGGGGCACGTCACGCCGGCCCCGCCCGGCGTGGGGCCCGGAGTGCCGGCGCGTCCGCTGCTGGGCGGCGCCTACCCCGGGTACGACATCGTCCGCGAGATCCACCGGGGCGGCCAGGGCGTCGTCTACCTCGCCATCCAGAAGGCCACCAAGCGCCGCGTCGCCCTCAAGGTCATGCACCCCGGCTCCGTCGCCGGCTCCGCCGGCAAGACCCGCTTCGATCGCGAGGTGCAGATCCTCGGCCAGCTCCAGCACCCCAACATCGTGCAGATCCACGACAGCGGCTCGACCCCCGAGGGCGGGCTGTTCTACGTCATGGACTACATCTCCGGCCACTCCCTCGACGAGCTGATGGAGTCGCCCGATCGCCCCAGCGTCGAACAGACCCTGCGCCTGTTCGCCAAGATCTGCGAGGGCGTCAGCGCGGCCCACCTGCGCGGCGTCATCCACCGCGACCTGAAGCCCTCCAACATCCGCGTGACACCCGCCGGAGAACCGGTCATCGTGGACTTCGGCCTGGCCAAGGTGGCGGCCGGAGAGCTCACCGAGGAGCCCCAGCCGCAGCTGATGTCGATGACCGGCCAGTTCATCGGCTCGCTCCCCTGGGCCAGCCCCGAGCAGGCCGAGGGCAGCCCCGGGGCCATCGACGTCCGCACCGACGTCTATTCCCTCGGCGTCATCCTCTACCAGATGCTCACGGGCAAGTTCCCGTACGAGGTCGTCGGCAACATCCGCGATGTGATGGACAACATCCTCCGGGCCGAGCCGGCCCGGCCCAGCACGATCCGCCGCCAGATCAACGACGAGGTCGAGACCATCGTCCTCAAGTGCCTCAGCAAGGAGCGCGAGCGCCGCTACCAGTCCGCGGGCGAGCTGGCCCGCGACATCCGCCACTACCTGGCCGGCGAACCGATCGAGGCCAAGCGCGACAGCGGGTGGTACGTGCTGACCAAGACGCTCCGCCGCTACCGGGGCGTGGCCCTCACCGGCGCCGCGTTCCTGGTGCTCATCGTTGTCTTCGGCATCGCCATGACGGTGCTGTGGGACCGGGAGCGCGCCGCCAAGGCCGAGGCCCGGCAGCTGGCCATCGACAAGGGGCTGGAGGCCGAGCGCGCCCAGCGGGCCGAGGGCGTGGCCAACGAACAGAAATCGATCGCCCAGGCCGAGGCCACCAAGGCCAACCGCGTGCGCGAGCTCATCGAGCGGGTGCTGGAGAACGCCCGCCCGGCGGTGGCCCGCGGGCGCGACGTGCTGGTCACCGATGTCCTCGACGCCTTCAGCGCCCAGGTCGAGCCCGAGCTGGCCGCCGAGCCCGAGGTCGCCGTCGAGATCCACTCCGTCATCGGGGCCACGTACCTGAACCTGCTCGCCCTGGAGAAGGCCAGGGTCCACCTGGACCGGGCCCTGGCCCTGCGCCGCCAGCTCTCGGGGCCCGACGCGCCCGAGACGCTCGAGGCGATCAACAACGTCGGGATCCGCCTGCGCAACAGCGCGCAGTACGTCCCCGCCGAGGCCCTCTTCCGCGAGGTCCTCGCGGGGTACACGGCCAAGGCCGAGTTCGGGCCCGAGAGCGAGGAGGCCCTGGGGACGATGATCAACCTGGCCCGCACCATCGAGGTGATGCGCGACGACGCGAAGAAGGCCGAGGCCGCCCAGCTCTACGAGCGCGTCATCGAGATCGCCACGCGCACGCTCGCGCAGGGCGGCGAACGCCCCGCCATCCTGAACATCACGCGGACGCACTACGGGAACTTCCTCATCGGCAAGCAGGAGTTCGAGCGCGCCGAGGGCCTGCTGCGCGACTCCCTGCGCGACCAGCTCGCCGCGCCCGACGGCGCCAACGACCCCAACGCCGCCAAGACGCGCCTCCGCCTGGCCCAGGTCCTCGATCGTCGCGGGGCCGACGCCGCCGAGGTCCGCGCCACCTTCGAGCAGGCGATCCTCGACATGCGCCGGATCCTCAAGGACACCCACCCCGACACGCTGGCCTCGCGCGCCGTCTACGCGCGCTACCTGGCCGCCCACGAGGAACTGGCCCGCGCGGCGGAGGACTACGCCGACGTGGTGCGGGCGGCCCTGGCCGGGGCCCTGCCCGCGGGACATCCCAACATCGCGCTCTACCGGGGCGACTACGGCGAGATGCTCACCCGGCTGCAAAGGTACCCCGAGGCCGAGGCGGAGCTGAAGGCCGCCCTGGAGGGCGTCACCGCGGCCGGCGCACCGCAGACCTCGATCGACAAGGCCCGCGCCCGCCTCCTCGACCTCTACACCCGCTGGGGCAAGCCCGAGGAGGCAGAGAAGTTCAAGCCGGGAGGTTGAGTCGAACGCGCCTGGCGCGAGCGGGAGGCCAGCCCCGAGCCCGCCCGCGCCCCCGCCGCGAGGCCACCGGCCCGGTGGCACACACC
>CAYWOF010000468.1:0-3005 GCA_964459825.1 uncultured Phycisphaeraceae bacterium
CCTCGACGGAGCCCGCGGCGATCCGCCCGACCTCCTCCAGCGTGGTCACGCCCAGACGCGCCTTGTCGAGCCCGTCCTGCCAGAGCGGGCGCATCCCGTCGCGGATCGCCGCGGCGCGCAGCTCGGCCGTCGAAGCCCCGCGCTCCAGGGCGCGCTGGAGGGCCGGGCTGAGCCGGAGCAGCTCGTACACCCCGGCCCGCCCGCGATACCCGCTGTTCTGGCACACGGCGCACCCGACCCCGCGGCGCCAGGGGGCGTCGCCCTCGCGCGGGAACCGGCGCAGGAGCGCCTCGCCCGGCTCGTAGGGCGTCGCGCACTTCTCGCACACGCGCCGCACCAGCCGCTGCGAGACCACCCCCAGCAGCGCCGTGTTGATCGCGAAGATCGGGCACTTGAAGTCGGTCAGGCGGGCGACGGCGCCGGGGGCGTCGTTGGTGTGCAGGGTGGAGAGCACGAGGTGGCCGGTGAGGGCGGCCTGCACCGCGATCCGCGCCGTCTCCTCGTCGCGGATCTCCCCCACCAGGATCACGTCCGGGTCCTGGCGCAGGATCGAGCGCAGCGCCGCGGCGAACGTCAGGCCGATCTCCGCGTGCACCTGCACCTGGCGCACCAGCGGCAGGCGGATCTCGACCGGGTCCTCGACCGTCACCACGTTCAGATCGGGCGTGTTGAGGCGCTTGAGCGCCGTGTAGAGCGTCGTGGTCTTGCCCGAGCCGGTCGGGCCCGCCGCCAGGATCATCCCGTGCGGCTGCCCGATCATCTCCTCCATGGCGCCCGAGAGCGCCGGGGAGAAGCCCAGCTCCTCGAAGCCGCCCAGGCTCGCCCCGCCGGCCAGGATCCGCAGCACCACGTTCTCGCCCGTCACCGTGGGGATGATGCTGGCGCGGATGTCCACCTGGCGCCCTTCGTGCGTGAACCGGAACTTGCCGTCCTGCGGGCGGCGCGTCTGCGTCAGGTCCAGGTTCGCCATGACCTTGATGCGCTGGACGAGCCCCGCGTGGGCCGAGAGCGCCGGGCCCTGACGCGAGCGCAGCGAGCCGTCGATCCGGTAGCGCACGTGCAGCTCGTGCTCGTCGGGCCCCACGTGGATGTCCGAGGCGCTCTCCTCGATCGCCTGGCCGATCAGGTGGTTGACCGCCGCCACGATCGGCTCGTCCGTCAGGATCGGGCCCGGCGCGCCCGCGCCCTCCGGCGCCGTCGGCTCCTCCCGTCGCCCACCCGTGAGCGAGTAGGCCCGGTCGATCAGCCCGCGCAGCGCCTGCGGCTCGCAGAGCACCGGCTCGACGTCCGCCCTCAGCAGCGCCCGCACCTGGTCCACCCCGCGCAGGTCCAGGGGGTCGGCCATGCCGACCGTGACCGTCGACCCGAGGTGGAAGAGCGGAAAGGCCGTGTGCTTCTCCGCCACCGAGCGCGGCAGGAGGGACGCGTGGTGGAGATCGAGGTCGAAGTGGTCCAGGTCGACGAAGGGCACCTCGCACACCCCCGCCCGGACCATCGCCAGGTCGCGCACGCTCACCACGCCCCCGGCGATGAGCGCGTCCGTCACGCCGATCTGGTGCTCGGCGGCGTAGCGCCCCGCCTCCTCCAGCGCGCCCGGGGTGAGCAGGCCCTCCTCGAGCAGCACGCCGATGACGAAATCCTGGTAGCTAAGCACCCGGCGTCCCCCCCGCGCCCTCGGCCCGCCGGGCGACATCGAGCAGGCGCGCCAGGCGGCGGTCGTGCTCCGGCCCGGACCCGCCGAAGGCGCACCCCACGTAGTACGTCGGACGCCGGTCGAGCATCTGCACCCGCTGCACGCGCAGGAGGCCCTCGTAGACCGGGGCCCCGCGCGCCGCCCCCGATCCCGCGTCGAACACACGGACCTCGAGCTCGCACGTGTGCGGGAAGAACGTGCGCACCTGCAGGCCCACGCCGCCCCGGCTGCAGTCGACTACCCGGGCCTCGACGACGCCGGCCGTGTTCGCCGCCGCGCTCGTCAGGCGCACCGCCCGCGCGCTCCCCGCGCCGATCGTGATCTCCGCGCCCAGCGCGCACCGGTAACGCTCGAACTGTCGCACCGAGAGCTCGGTCGCCTCTGGCGTCATGGCGCGGCCTCCCCCGGGAAGGGGGCGATCCCCGGGCCTCGGTGCATCGACTCGGACCGCCCGCCGGTTAAGGGACGATCGGCCTCCGGGGGCGAACCCCAGCCTTACCGGACGGCACGGCCGATCCCGTGCCCCCCGGGCGGTTGGCCCCGCCCGAACGGACGGCTACACTCCCTGCCCGTCGCCGGGGTTCGGGTGGGGCCGAGCCGGTGACCGGGCGGTTTCTGGAGGCTTCGCGTGGTTCGAATTCGGATGCAGCGGACGGGACGGACGCGCCGGGCGTGCTATCGGATCGCCGTGCAGGATGAACGCTCGCGACGGGACGGCCGGTTCATCGAGCAGGTCGGGTGGTACGACCCGATCGCCGCGGACCCCGCGCGCCAGCTGAGCCTCAAGGAGGACCGCATCAAGTACTGGCTCGGCGTCGGCGCGCAGCCCAGCGACACCGTGCGCGACATGCTCGCCAAGCGCAACTTGGGCGACCTCAAGAGCTGGGAGGCCCGCCGGGCGCGTCAGCGCGACCTGGCGACCAGGAAGAAAGAGGCCGCGCCCGCCGCGCCCGCCGCGCCCGCCGCGGGCGAGAAGAAGAAAGAAGGCTGAGGTCCGCCCACGCCCGTGAACTCCGCGCCCCTCGCCTCGGCGGGGGGCGTTGCGTTTGATAGGTCGCCATGGCCCTGCGGATCGACATCCTGACGACGTTCCCCGGGATGTTCGCGCCGGAGGCGCCGGGGGCGCTGGCGTTCAGCATCCCCGCGCGGGCGCGGGCGGCGGGATTGGTCGAGTGGCACGCGACGGACATCCGGGCGTACACGAAGGACAAGCACCAGAAGACGGACGACCGGCCGTTCGGGGGCGGGCCGGGCATGGTGATGATGTGCCAGCCGGTGTGGGACGCGGTGCAGGCGGTGGAGGCGATGGACG
>CAYWOF010000469.1:0-372 GCA_964459825.1 uncultured Phycisphaeraceae bacterium
CGAAACCCAGGCCGACTTTGTCGCCCTGCCGCTGTACGACGGCGAAATCGGCATCGCGGCCAATCACAGCCCGCTCATCGGCCGCTTGGGCTATGGCGAGATGCGGATCAAGTCCGGCTCGCAGACGCAGGTCTACTTCGAGGCCCGCGCCACGGGCGGTCAGTACGTGCGATACCCCGAGGCCGGCGCGGGCAACCCGATCTTCGTCGATGTCCTGAGCAAGAACGTGAAGTTCAACGACACGTGCGAGGGCAACGGGGGATGGGTCCTCGGGGGCACCAGCAGCAACGCCACGGCGGGCGTCTGGATCCGCGGCAACCCCGCCGCCACCATCGCCCAGCCCGAGGACGACCACACGCCCGGCACCGGCGC
>CAYWOF010000469.1:382-3005 GCA_964459825.1 uncultured Phycisphaeraceae bacterium
GGCCCGGCTCGAGGTCACGCGCGTCGACGGCGGTTATCAGCTGACCGCCCGTGAGCTGCCGAGCCACCTCGAGGTCGCGATCGAGAGCAAGGCCGTCGCCACCCTCCTCGGCTGGTGCCGCGGCATCGCCCTGCTACCCGGCACCGGCGCGGCCTGCTACGTCACCGACTGGCGCGCCGGCACCCAGGCCAACCAGTACGACGTCGATGGCGGCTCGACCTACCTCACCTCCCCGACCATGAACGCCGCCAACACCACCGGCTTCACCAACCCCGACGTCTACCTCCGCTACTGGCGCTGGTTCTCCAACAACAAGGGGGCCAGCCCCGGCCAGGACACGATGCTGGTCCAGATCAGCAACAACAACGGGGCCAACTGGACCACGCTGGAGACCGTGAGCGAGAACGCGGGCGCCTGGGTGAAGAAGTCGTTCCGCGTGGCGGACGTCATCGCTCCCACGACCACCATGAAGATCCGCTTCATCGCCCGCGACATCGGCGCCGACTCGCTGGTCGAGGCCGCGATCGACGACATCCAGCTACGCGTCGTCGGCTGCCCGCCCGAGAACGCGGGCTGGACGGGTGGCGGGGCAGCCGCGTGCCCGGCCAACTGCGATGGCAACGCGGACGGCGCGGGCGCCCCGATCCTCGACGTGCGCGACCTCGTCTGCTTCCAGACCCGGTTCGCGGCGGGCGACCCCGACGCCGACTGCGACCGCAACGGGGTGCTGACGGCGACGGACCTGGCGTGCTTCCAGGCGGCGTTCGCGGCGGGGTGCCGATAGCGAAGCCGACGGTTCGGGGCGATCGACCATGAACCCGCGACTTGCGAATCCCGTTGGGGTCCGCGTCCGTATCGAGTAGACTTCCCACTGCCAGCGACCAGCCCGGAGACGACCGCATGACCGCCCGCCGGTTGCCCATCTTCTCCATCATCCCAGGTGTCCTCGCCGCACTGGCCGCCTCCCTGTTTGTTCCGGCCGTCGCCCGTGCCCAGCACGGGGCCGAGCTCTACAGCGGCCAGAGCATCGTCCGGGTAACCGCGACCACGGCGCGCCAGCTGCGGACGATCCTCGCCCTGAGCGAGGAGGTCGTGACCTGCGAGGGTTCGGGCGTGGGAACGTTCGACGTCCGCGTGACGCCCGAGAAGCGGCAGGCCCTCGCGGGCGCCGGGATCACCCACACGGTCCTCGTCGAGGACCTCGGCGCCCATCTCGCCGCGGTGCGGGCCGAGACCGACGCCCGCAACCAGCGCGACGACCTCAACTGGTTCGAAGCCTACAAGGACCTCGCGGCGATCAACGCCCGGCTCGACGCGCTCGCCGCCGCGTTCCCGACCCTCGCGACCGTCACGACGATCGGGCAGTCGTTCGAGGGCCGGCCCATCCGGATGATCCGCATCACCGGCCCCGGGGCCACGGCCAACCGCCCGGCCTTCGTGATCAACGGGTGCCAGCACGCGCGCGAGTGGTTCAGCCCGATGGCCGCCATGTTCCTGGTCGATCGCTTCCTGGAGACCTACGCGACCGATCCGGCCGTGGCCGCGCTGGTCAACAAGATCGACTGGCACATCATCCCCGTGGCCAACCCGGACGGGTACACGTTCACCTGGACAACCGACCCCGGCTGGCGCAAGAACCGGCGCACGCCCCCGGCGGGGAGCAGCTGCTTCGGCGTGGACCTCAACCGCAACTGGGGAATCGGCTGGGGCGGCAACAACGGCTCGAGCCCCGATCCGTGCAGCGACATCTACCGCGGCACCGCCGCGTTCAGCGAGCCGGAGAGCACGGCGATCAAGGGCGTCATCGATCCGCTCGGCGCGGCCGGTCGCCTGCGGGCCCACTTCGACCTGCACTCCAACGCCCAGCAACTGCTCTCGCCGTGGGGGTACACGACCACGCCGCCGCCGGATCTGCCCCTCATGGACCAGCTCGGGGAGCTCATGTCCGACGCCATGGCCACGCTGCGCGGGACCTTCTACCAGTTCGGGCAGGGGTCCGTCATCCTGTACATCAGCTCCGGCGCGGCCCGCGACTACGGGTACGGCACGTATGGCTCGATGGCGTGGACCCTGGAAATGACCGGCAATAACTTCATGCCCCCACCGGCGCAGATTCTGCCCGCCGTTCAGGAGGTCTTCCTCGGAGTGACGACGCTCGGTGGGTACTACACCACTCCGCTCCAGATGGCCTTTGACCCGCCTCCGTCGAGCATCATCCCCGCGGGCCAGGCCTCGCCCGTCCGGGCCCGCATCGCCGACGGCGCGGCCACCTACCAGGCCGGCTCGGCGGTCCTCCGCTCCCGGATCGGCACGTCCGGCCCCTTCACGTCCACTCCCATGACATCCCTCGGCAACTCGCTCTACCAGGCGGACCTGCCGGCGACCCCTTGCGCCCAGGTGGTCCAGTTCTACATCGAGGCCTCAACGACCACGCCGGAGACGGTCTACCTGCCGCCGGAGGGAGCGAGCGCACCCCTCGTGGCCACCGCCCTGAGCGTCGCCCTCGGGTACACGGACGACGCCGAGATCGACCGGGGGTGGACCGTCGGCGCGCCCGGCGACACCGCGACGGCGGGGATCTGGAACCGCATGGACCCCCAGCCGACCGCGGCCCAGCCCGGCG
>CAYWOF010000470.1:0-2994 GCA_964459825.1 uncultured Phycisphaeraceae bacterium
ACGGCATACGAGATATCACGTTGTGACTGGAGTTCAGACGTGTGCTCTTCCGATGGCGCGCGCGGTGAGCTCGACGCCGAGATGACCCTGTCGGGGCTCGTGGGTGTCGCCGGCTCGCGCCGCGGACGGGGCACCGTCCACGTGGGAGGCGAGGGCGTGCGGGTCATCAACATGCCCCTGGTGGTCCGCCTCGTCGAGGTGAGCAACCTCCAGCTCCCGAGCAACGACCGGCTCGACTTCGCGCAGGCCGCCTTCTACATCGAGGGCGGCCGGGTCTGCTTCGAGGACCTCGCGATCTTCTCGAAGGCGGTCGCCATCATGGGCTACGGCACGATGGACTGGCCCGACACCCGCCTGGACCTGAGGTTCAACTCGCGCTCGGCCCGCCCGATCCCCGTCCTGAGCTGGGTCGTCCAGGGCATCCGCGACGAGATCGTCAGCACCTCCGTCACCGGCACCCTGGGCCGCCCGAAGGTCGAGCTCCGCCAGTTCGCGGGCACGCGGCGTATGCTCAGCCGCGCCCTGGGCGAGGGAGACACCGACCAGTCGCGCCACCTGGCGGAGCTCGAGCGCCGCGCCGGGGCACGCTCGGCCCTCCGGCCCTCCGCCCGCGGCGCCGTCGGCCCGAGGACGACCTCGGCCGGCGACGATCCGGCCGGCCGCGAGCCCCCCCAACCGTGACGACCCCGCCCCGTCCCAACCCCGCCGAGCACCACCGGATCGAGCTCGATCCCCCGGCCGTCACCTCGCCGCGCGACGAGAGCGCGGCCCCCCCGGAGCGCCCCGCCCAGCGCCGCGCCGACGAGCCCGAGATCACCGCCCAGGTCGACCGGCTCGTCGAACTGGTCGGAGGACGTCCCGGCTCCTACGACGCACGGCTGGTCCGCGAGCTCATCGTCGCCGGGCTCAAGCTCATCCCCGACGGGCGCGACACCGGCGAGCTCAAGCTCATGACCGCCGCCGTCAAGGAGCTCCGCTACGCCTTCCGGGTCTTCGGCCAGTACCCCGAGCCCCACAAGGTCACCATCTTCGGATCCGCCCGCACCACCGAGGCGCACCCGGACTACGCGGCCGCCGTCGAGTTCAGCCGCCTCATGGCCGCCCGGAAGTGGATGGTCATCACCGGGGCGGGCGGGGGCATCATGAAGGCCGGGCACGTCGGTCCGGGCCGGGCCGCGAGCTTCGGGGCGGCCATCCGTCTGCCCTTCGAGACCACCGCCAACGAGGTCATCGCCGGCGACGAGAAGCTCATCCACTTCCGCTATTTCTTCACGCGCAAGCTCATGTTCATCAGCCAGGCCGAGGCGGTCGCGCTCTTCCCCGGGGGCTTCGGAACCCTCGACGAGGCCTTCGAGCTCCTGACCCTCGTCCAGACCGGCAAGGCCTCCCCCATCCCCATCGTGATGCTCGAGGGCGAGGAGGGCACGTACTGGCGCGGGTGGGACGAGTGGATCCGCCACCATCTTCTCGGGCGCGGGCTCATCGGCGCCGAGGATCCGGGCATCTACTACATCGCCCGCTCCCCCGCCGACGCCGCCGACCACGTCACCCGGTTCTACCGCAACTACCACTCGTCCCGGTACGTCCGCGATGACCTTGTCATACGCCTTCGCCGGCGCCTGCGCGACCGGGATGTCGAGGCCCTCGGGCGCGAGTTCGCCGTCATCGTCCGCGATGGCGTCATGGAGCAGCGCGGGCCCCTCGAGGTCGAGGACGACCACCTCGACCTGCCGCGCCTGGTCTTCACGCACACCCGGCACAAGTTCGGGCTCGTCCGGGCCCTGATCGACCGCATCAACCAGTGTGACCCCGTCGAGCCCTGATCGTGCGCTCCTTCCCGTCACAACCCCGTCGAGCGTCCGGGCTCCGCGTCGCCCGGCCCGGCCCGGGCCTGGTGCTGGCCCTGACGCTGCTCCTGGGTGCGTGCCGCGGGGGCGGGGGCGCCCCGGAGGCGGCCCACACCCGGGCGGCGCCGATCGAGGCGGCCGGCGGCGTCGTCCGCGGCGCGGACACCGGCCTCGAGCTCTGGTCCGTGGTGGTCGTCTCGTCGCGCGCCCGGGAGCCGGGCGCCCCCACGCCGCTCGAGGGGGTCGGTCCGCCCGCGCCGCCGACGGAAGAGGCGTCCACGCCAACCCCCACTCCCGCCGAGCCGCTCCGCGTGACCGACCTCCGCCCCGACCTCGCCGAGTTGCTCGCGCCCTACGCCGACCGCCCCGTGCCCCTGGGTGAGACGGAGCGGGCGCGCTGGCGGGCGGCCGGCCTGCGCCTGGTCGCCGTTCCCCTGGCCGAGCTCGATGCGCTCCGGGAGGGGCTGCGCGCGGCCGGTCCGGTGCAGCGCCAGTGGCTCGGCGAGATCCCCCGGTGGACCGACATCGTCGCCGGGCCGGTGAGCCGCGAGCGCCGGGCGATCGAGCTCGAGGGCCACCGGCTGGTCCTGGGGCCCGGGCGGCTGCGCCTCCTCGCCCGCTGCTGGGTGGCGCCCGGGGATGACGGCGCGGACGGGCCCGAGGCGGTCCTGCGCCTGGAGATCGCCCCGCAGCACGTGCCCATCCTGAGCGACCGCGAGCGCCTGGCGCGCGAGGCCGGGCTTCACGAGCGTCCGAGCGGGGAGGACGAGGGGGTCGTCTTCCGGCGCCTCACCGTCGCCCTGAGCCTGCGGGAGGGGGAGGCCTACCTGATTGTGCCCGAGTCGCCGAGCGTGGAATGGGGGGGCCCCGGGCCGGGCGTGCCCGGGCCGGACGTCGGGCCACCCGCCTCGGGGATCCCGTCCCTCGGCGAGGCCATGCTGACGACGTGGCGCGCCGGCCGGATCGACGCCCGCGCGATCGTCGCCCTCGTCCCGCGGGTCCCGGAGTCGTTCCGCCTCATCGCCCGCTGAGGCGCAGGCCCGATAGCCGCGCCGCGGGGACCTCCCTGACCCGAACGGCCCTTGCCCCGTTTTCCCCGCTCACGCACGCCGTCGCCGCGAGCGCTCGAACCCGGCCCGCGGGCTCA
>CAYWOF010000471.1:0-2994 GCA_964459825.1 uncultured Phycisphaeraceae bacterium
GATGCGCCGGGTGGCGATGTCGAGCAGGAGCACGAGCAGGGTCCAGAGCAGGAGGGAGCGCCACAGGGGCGTGCGCGCCACGCTCGGCTCCACGCCCGTGCGCTCGAAGAGGGTCGCCGCGTCCGCCGGCGTCAGCGCCAGCACGCGTCCGCCCGAGTCCTCGGCCAGGCGGCGCAGCAGCCCGATGTCGGAGCGCAGGCTGCGGTACTCCAGGCCCGCGGCCACCGAGGCGCCGCCGAGCACGGGCGAGAGCCGGCGCAGGCCCAGGGCGGGCTTGAGCACGGCGACGTGGCTCCCGCTGGTCGAGGCGGGGACGCTCGCCTCGTAGAGGCCCGGCCCGGTCTGCGAGAGGGTCACGTCCACGGCGCGCCCGTCCGGGGCGTAGACGGTGGCGGGCACGGTGAGCAGGTCGAGCGGGCGTCCGGCATCGTCGCGGGCGTCGAGGCGCAGGTGGAGCGTGTCGCCCGCGACCTCGCTGGTCAGCTCGAGGCGGTCATCGCCGGCCGGGCGCGCGATGGCCCGCGCCAGCTGCGTCCACAGGCGCCGGTAGCCGTCCCACGCCAGCCACGGGCGGGCCCACCGGTGGGCGTCGGAGGTGAACGCCGCGACGCGCCCCAGCTCGACGTTCCAGTGGGCCAGGAGCGGCTCGCCGGTGGGGGCGGCCATGGCGTGGACGATCGTCGCCTCGGGGCGGCGCTGCGTCAGCACGAGGCCCAGCAGCGGGGGCGGCGCCCCGAGCCCCGCGGTGACGGGCGAGCCCGAGGGCGGGAGCACGGGCTGGAACTCGACCTCGCGGATCATGGGGGAGCGGACGACGCGGATGGCCTTCAGGAAGAAGCGCGGCAGGAGGCTGGGGTTGGTGACGGGGTAGAACTGCCCCCCGCCCGCGCGGGCCATGCGCTCCATGGTGTCCCGGTCGGCGCCATCCCCCACGGCGATGGTGCTGACGGCGATGCGGTCCTCGTCCCACAGGGCGGCGGCCTTGCCCGGCAGCTCCTCGGCGTTCATCGACTGCCCGTCGGACAGGACGATGACGTGCCGGATGGCGGCCCGCGCGGGGGCGAGCTGGCGCCGCGCCTCGTCGAGGGCGGGGCCGAGGTTCGTCCCGCCGGCGGGCGCCAGGGTGCGGATCGCCGCGCCCGTCGCGTCGGCGTCGGCGTTGGGCCCGAGGGGCACGACCACGCGGACGTAGTCGGCGAAGGCGATGACGGCGACGAGGTCCTTCTTGTCGAGGGTCTTGACGGCGAGGGCCGCGGCCTCGTTGGCGACCTCCTGCTGGGAGCTGAGCGTGCCCATGACCATGTGGCGCATGGAGCCGGAGCAGTCGAGGACGAGGGCGACGGCGGCGTCGGGCTGGATGAGCTTCTCGGGCAGGTCGAGCCGGACGGGCAGGAGGGGCTCGAGCTCGGAGCCCTTCCACCCGCCCGCCCCGAAGGAGTCGGGCCCGCCGACCATGGCCAGGCCGGCGCCCAGGTCGCGCACGTGCTGGGCGAGCAGGCGCTGGCGCTCGGGCGGGACCACCTCGGCCGGGACGTTCTGGAGGATGACGAGGTCGTAGGCCTGGAGGGCCAGGAGCGAGTCGGGGATCCCCTCGGGCCCCACGACGGTGGTGTCGATCCGGGCGTCGGAGAGCACGCGCGCCAGCGTCGAGCCCGCGCCCCCGGGCGCGCCCCCGCTGACGCCGTCGACCAGCAGCACCGAGCCGCGCCCGGGCGCGACCGTGAACGACTCGCCCGTGTTGTTCTCGGGGTTGGTGTCGCCGATCGCCGCCCCCCCGGCCCCGGCCACCCGGTCGGGCTCGAAGTGGGCCCGGAAGCGGTGGACCTTGCCGGGCCCGAGCGTCAGGGAGACCACCTCCACCCGGCGCCCGGGGGCGAGCGTGAGCGGGCGCCCCACGCCCGGGGCCGCGCCGTTGATGTCCAGCTCCTCGCCCTCGCGCGTCAGGTAGAGCGTGCCCCGCGCGCCATCGGACGAGAAGAGGACGACGCGGACGTTGATGGTGGCCTGGTCCGCGGCGCGGGGCGGGGCGTCGACCGCCTCGACGATGGTCTCGTCGCGCACGCTGTAGGCCAAGGGCGCCACGTCGATGGGCGTCCGCCCGCCGGCGCGCCCGCCCGCGCGCGGGAGCTGCGCCGCCGCCGCCAGCGCATCCCCCGCCGTCTGGTTGCCATCGCTGACCACGACGAGGCGTCCCGCGGCGTCGGGGGGGATGAGGGCCGCGGCGTAGCGGATCGCCTCGGCCAGGTTGGTGCCCTCGGCGATGGAGACGTCCAGCGGGCGGTCGGCGATGTCGGCGCGGGTGGGCGCGGCCACGGCCACGCTCCGCCCGTCGAAGACCACCAGGCCCAGGCGGTCGTCGGGCCCGCGCCGTGCGGCGGCCTGCGTGAAGAAACGCCGGGCCGCCTCGATGGGGTCGATGGGCCGGCCGTCCGAGCCGATGCCGGCGCTGGCGTAGCGCCGCACCGAGCCGGAGACATCCACCACGCCGACCACGGCCAGGGCGTCGGTCCGGCGCACGCCGCTGACCCCCGCGAGCATGCCCGAGACGATGGCGATGAGCCCGACGCGCAGGATGAGGGCCGACCACCGGCGGGCCCGGCTCATCGAGACGAACCAGCGCAGGCCCGGGAGCGCGAGGGCGACGCCCGCGGGGATCGCCAGGAGCCAGAGGGGTTGTTCGAAGGTCAGGGACATCGGCTGGGCCGGGAGGCTCGCGTGATGGCCGCCCCCTACGGCCGGGGCGGGGGCGTCGCGTGCTCGGCGTAGCGCCGGACCACCCGGCGCACGAGGTCGCTGTACCGCCCCGGCACGTGCTGCTCCTCGATGGCCCGCTCGGCGCCTTGGGCCGCCTGGCGCAGCGGCTCGGCCAGGCCGCCCTCGCGCGACACGCCGCCGTCCGGCCCCGGCGCCCCGCCGAGCCACTCGGCGATCACCCGCTGGTTCTCGCCGTCCGCCGCGGGCCGCTCCCCGCGCGCATCGACCACCTCCGTCTCG
>CAYWOF010000472.1:0-2984 GCA_964459825.1 uncultured Phycisphaeraceae bacterium
TACACGACGCTCTTCCGATCTGGAGCACGGCGGCGGCCCTGCGCCGGCGCCGCGGCGAGCGCGGCACGTGGCTGGACCTGCGCGACTGGGCCGGGCGGACGTTCGCCCCGGGCCGGCCCGCGCGACGGTGGTCGATCCGGCTCGGGCCTCCCCTCGTGGTCCTGCTGGCCGTCGGGGCCTGGCTGATCCTCCGCCCCGTCCCCAAGCCCGACTACGCGCGCGACAACCTGCGCCGGGTCTTCAGCTTCACGCTCCTCACCGACGAGTTCAATAAGCTGCCGGTCGAGGAGCGGATGCGCCTCATCGGCGAGCTGGTCAGGCGCCTCCAGAGCCTCAGCGCCGGCGACTCGGCGCTCATGGCCGCCTTCGCCGCCGGCATCGCCGGCGCCGCGCGCGAGCAGATCGAGGAGAACGTCTCGCGCCTGGCCGTCGACGTGTGGGACAAGTACGCCGTCGAGTACGCCGACGTCCCCGCGGGCGATCGCGAGGGCTACCTCGACCGGGCCTTCATCGAGTTCACGAAGATGATGGAGGCCGTGGGCGGCGAGACGCGCGACATCACCGACGCCGAGCGCCTGGCCGAGGGGCGGCGCCAGGCCCAGCGCGACCTCGAGGCCATCCGCGAGGGCCAGGGCCCGCCCGTGCGCGTCACGGGGCGCATCTTCACCTTCCTGCGCGACGATGTCGGCGGGCACGCCACCATCGCCCAGCGCGCCCGCGGCCAGCTCATGCTGCGCGACATGGTCCGGCGCATGCGCGGCGAGAAGCTGCCGGGAGGAAGGTAGGAGAGAGCGGTCTCTTCGCTCCTCGCCTTCCGCGGTCTACCCCGCCTCCGTCCGGCAGGTCAGCTCCAGCACCCCGTCGCGCGCCTCGATCCCCAGCACGCGCACGCGCCGGCCATCGGGGAGGCGGAAGACCGCCTCGCGCACCAGCGGGGCCGCGCCCGCCAGCGCCCGGGCGATGCCCGCCGACTCGGGGCGCTCGCGCAGGCGCGCCGGCACGTACCGGGCCATCGCCCGCTCATCGTCGATCACCCACGAGGCCGGCATGCCCAGGCGCCCCACGTGCACCCACCCCGCGTCCACCCACAGCGACCCGTCGGGGCCGATCGCCGGCGCCAGCGTCGCCGAGAGCACGCGGTCGCGGGCCGCGCCGTGCAGACGCGCGCCCACCCGGATGCGCGAGCCGGAGAAGTCGACCTGCAGCTCGCGCAGCTCGGGCGGCCAGGTCGCGTCGAGCTCCTGGCTGCGCAGCCACCCCCGCAAGCGCCGGTTGAGCCACGCGTTGGCCTCGGGCGCGCCGACGCGCAGGGTCCACACCTCGCTCCCCCAGGCGCCGGCGTGGGCATCGACGAACGCGGGGTCGGCCGGGCGGGCCAGGGTGAGGCTGCTCGCGACCGAGTCCTCGATCCGGCGCGCGATCGTGTCCACGCCCGGGCCGGCCGATCCGTCCGGGCGCCACCACGCCGGGCGCGCCCGGGCCAGGCCCACCGCGCCGAGGCTCGCGGCGCACGCGACGCCCACCACCGAGGCCGCGCCGGCCAGCAGCCAGCGCCGCACCCGCCGGGCGCGCGATCGGTGCCGATGGGGCATGCCATGATGGTCCCGTGCGCCCGGGCGCCGATCAAGTCGGGGTCGCGCCCTCGCGGGCGCCCCTCGGGTCCGGCCCCGCGCCTACCGCTTGGAGAACTGGAAGCGACGCCGGGCGCCGGCCTGGCCGTACTTCTTCCGCTCGACCTCGCGGGCGTCGCGCGTCAGCATGCCCTCGTCACGCAGCTTGCCCTCGAGCGTCGGGTCGTAGTCGCGCAGGGCCCGGGCGATGCCGAGCTTGACCGCCCCGGCCTGGCCCATGAACCCGCCCCCGCTCACCCGCACGAAGACCTCGAACTTCCCGAGCGTGTCGGTCACCTTCATCGGGGCCAGGCAGTCGTTGCGGTCGCGCTCCTCCGTGAAGAACTCCTCCACCGTCTTGTCCCGCCCCGCCGTCGAGCGCAGGGTGAACTTGCCGGCCCCATCCTTGGCCGGGCGCATCCGCACCCGCGCGATCGCCGTCTTGCGCCGGCCCGTGCCCCACCACCAGCCGTGCTTGTCCGCCGGCTTGGCGTCGCGCAGCTTGCGGGTGGTCTGCGCCGGCGGCGGCGCCACGGGGGCGGCGGTCTGGGCGGCGGCGAGCGGATGCGTGGTCTGTTCGGTCATGGCGTGGGCTCGGGTGGACGGGCGCCGCGCGGGCGCCATGGGGTCAGAGGGCGATGGGGTTCTCGGAGGCGTGCGGGTGGTCCGGGCCTGGATAGACCTTGAGCTTCTTGAGCATGTGCCGCCCCAGGCGGTTCTTCGGGAGCATGCGCTTGACGGCATCCTCGACCAGCCGCTCGGGACGGCGCTCGCGCAGGTGTCCGAACGTCTCCACCTTCAGCCCGCCCGGGTACCCCGAGTAGTGCTGGCGGAAGCGCTGCGACGCCTTGTTCCCCGTCAGGCCCACCTGCCGGGCGTTGGTGACGATCACGTAGTCGCCCGTGTCCACGTGGGCCGTGTACTCGGGCCGGTGCTTGCCCATGAGCACGGTCGCCACCTCGACGGCGAGGCGCCCCAGGGGCTGGCCCGTGGCGTCCACGTGGCGCCAGACGGTCTTCACCTCGCCCTTGCGGGCCATGTACGTCTGGCGTCGCATCGGCAGACTCCTCAAGACCGGCGGGGGAGCACCCCGGCCGGGGACGGCCTGGCTCGCCGCCTACCGGGCGGGTCGGGCCGGGTCCCCAGAGGGCAGGACACGGCAGGATTGCGCTCACGAACCGGGGAGGGTAGCGCCGGACAGGGGTGAGTCAACCGGGCCCCGGCCTGTGGCCCCCGGTTCCCCGCGAGCCGATCATTCGGAAGCATGGATGCCACCCCGGACCCGACCCCTCCCGCCGACGCCCCCTTCCCACACCGGTCGGCTCGGGTCCGGGACCCCGGCTCGCCCGGCGCCGCCCGCGCCGTCTCCCTCCT
>CAYWOF010000473.1:0-2979 GCA_964459825.1 uncultured Phycisphaeraceae bacterium
CGAGCGGCGCGGGCCGCCATCGGCCGGCGCGCCGGCCCCATCGTCCGCGCGGACCTGGGTCGTGCGCTGCTGCTTGCCCTCGGCCACGGCAAGGCACAACTCGCGCAGGACGACGTCGATCGAGCGCATGCTGTCGTCGTTGCCCGGGATCGGGATGTCCGCCAGGTCCGGGTCGCCGTCGGTGTCGATGAGACAGATCGTCGGGATGCCCAGCTTGCGGGCCTCCTTCAGCGCCGTCACCTCCGAGCGCACGTCGACGCACACGATGGCGCCCGGCAGCTTGTCCATCCGCCGGATGCCCTCGAGGTTGCGCTTGATCTTGTCCTTCTCACGGCGCAGCTGGCTCTCCATCTTCTTGGAGTAGCTGGCGAAGTTGTCCTGGGCTTCGATCGCCTCGAGCTCCTCCAGGCGGCGCAGGCGCAGGCGGATCGTCCGGAAGTTCGTGAGCGTGCCGCCGAGCCAGCGCTCGATCACGAAGGGCATGCCCACATCGCCCGCCCGCTGCTCGACCACGCTGCGCGCCTGGCGTTTGGTACCCACGAAGCACACGTCCTTGCCCTCGCCCACCACGCGGGCGATGTACTTCTTCGCCAGGAGCAGCCCCTTGACCGTCTCCTTGATGTCGATGATGTGGATCCCGTTGCGCTTCCCGTAGATGAACGGGGACATCTTCGGGTTCCAGTTGCTCGCACGCTGGCCGAAGTGGATTCCGGCCTCGATCAGGTCCTGGACAAGGGAGGTGGCCATGGGGGGAACTTCCTGGCAGCGACACCCGCGGACGTGGATCGACCGACCGGGGATTCGCATCCCGCGGTCGAACACCCGCGCAAGGGCGCTTGGGGTTGCCGGGCTCGCCGGTCCCATCCTGGGACGAGCGGACCCGCGAAGCTGAGGGGCTGTCCCGCCGCCGGCACCCGCCGGCCCGCGAGCCCCGGTGATCGATCCGCCACCGGGACGAAGACTATAGGAGCGTCCAGCAGGCGGACAAGCACCGAATGGACGCTATCTCCGGTCGGCGCCCGCGCGTAGCATCCGCGCGGGCGCCGGGGGAGTCGGGTTACCGAGCGAGAGCCATGGCGACGGCCGAACTCAAGGTTGGGGGAATGTCCTGTGCCTCGTGCGTCATGCACGTGGAGAACGCCCTGTCCCGCAGCCCCGGGGTGCGTCAGGCGAGCGTGAACTTCGCCACCGAGCGAGCGACCGTCCAGTTCGATGAGGACCGGACCGGCGTGCCGACGCTGGTCGAGGCCGTCCGCAAGGCGGGGTACGAGGCCCAGCCCGTCGCCGGTCCCTTGAGGGTGTCCGAACCGACCGGGACCGACCGCGCCCGACCCGCCGGCGACCGGGAGGGGGAGGCGGATCCGGAATCGCACGGAAGGGCGGAGGCCGCTCGCTGGCGCCGCCGCGCGATCGTCGGCCTGACGCTGGCCGTGCCCGTGGCGGTCCTCGGCATGGCCTGGCCGACCCCCTTGAGCGGCGCTGTGCAGCTCCTGCTCACGGGCGCGCTCCAGTTCTCCATCGGGCTCGAGTTCTACCGGGGCACGCTCGCGGGGCTCCGCCGCGCCCGGCTCGGGATGGATGCGCTCGTCGCGATCGGCACCACCGCGGCCTTCGGGTACAGCGTCTGGACGCTGATCGAGTCGTTCGCGGGAGAGCCCGGGCACTTCTACTTCGACACCGCGGCGGCGATCCTCGCCCTCATCGCGGTCGGTCGATGGCTCGAGACAATCTCGCGCGGTCGGGCGCGCCGCGCGATCGCGGCGCTGCTCGAGCTTCGCCCTCCCGTCGCCACGATCGAACGCCCCGATGGCTCGCTGGCGGAGGTGCACGCGGACGATGTCCGTCCCGGCGACCTGGTGCTCGTCCGCCCCGGCGGGCGCGTTCCCACCGATGGCGAGGTCGCCTCGGGCTCGACCACCGTGGACGAGTCCATGCTCACGGGAGAGTCCATGCCCGTGGACAAGGGCCCCGGCAGCCCCGTCATCGCGGGCACGATCAACCAGACGGGGTCCTTCCGCTACCGGGCCACCAGGGTGGGGCGCGAGACCGTGCTGGCGCAGATCGTGGCCGTCGTGGAGCGAGCGCAGGGGACCAAGGCGAACATCCAGCGCCTGGCCGACCGGATCGCCGGCGTGGTGGTGCCCGGCGTGCTGCTCGTCGCAACCGCCTCCCTGGTCGGCTGGGGCCTCCTGGCCCCGCACGGCTGGGCCAGGGGCCTCGTTTCGGCCATCGCCGTGCTCATCATCGCCTGCCCGTGCGCCATGGGCCTGGCGACGCCCATGGCGATCATGGTCGGCACCGCCGTGGGCGCGCGCCGGGGAATCCTGATCCGGGATGCGCGTGTCCTGGAGCGGATCGGCGGGCTCGACACGGTCATCCTCGACAAGACCGGCACGCTGACCGTCGGGCGACCCGAGGTGACCGAGTTGGTGCCCCTGGGCGGCGCTGACCCCGACGAGGCCCTGCGTTTGGCCGCCGGCGCGGAGCGACCGAGCGAGCATCCCCTGGCGCGGGCGATCGTCCGACACGCCGAGTCCCGCGCCCTGCGCCCGGCCAGGGCCGACGCCTTCCACAGCATCACCGGCGGGGGGGTCCGAGCCCGGGTGGAGGGGCGATCGATCTCGGTCGGCAAGCCCGACGCACGGCAGGTCCCGGACGCCGTCGATCGCCTCCGGGAGCAGGGGCAGACCGTGGTGCTCGTGGCCGAGGCGGATCGCCCGCTGGCCCTCATCGCCCTCGCCGATGCCCTGCGTCCCGATGCGCCCGCCGCCGTGGCCGAGCTCCAGGGCCTCTCCCTCGAGGTCATCCTCATGAGCGGCGATGCCCCGGGGCCGGTCCGGCGCGCCGCCGAGGCGTGCGCGATACCCGAGTTCCACGCGGAGGTGTCCCCCGCCGACAAGGAGCGCCGCGTCCGCGAGCTCCAGGCCCGGGGGCGGCGGGTCGTGATGGTCGGGGATGGCATCAACGACGCCCCGGCCC
>CAYWOF010000474.1:0-2965 GCA_964459825.1 uncultured Phycisphaeraceae bacterium
GTCGAGACGGCCGGTGTGGAGCCGGCGCGCCGCGCCGCGGGCAGCGCGCGGGGGGAGCGAGGACCAGATTGACCACCATGCACAAGCCAAGTCCGATCGCGGTCGAGGCGCCCGCGCCGACCGCCACGATGCGCGCCCTCTTCAAGCACCACGCCGGCCCCGAACTCCGCTTCGACGGCGCCCGACCCCGGCCCGCGCCCGGCCCGCGGGACGTGCTCATCCGCGTCCGGAAGGCGGGCATCTGCGGCACCGATCGGCACATCTGGGAGTGGGACCAGTGGGCCAGCCGGCGGATCCCCGTGGGGATCGTGACGGGTCACGAGTTCGTGGGCACCATCGAGGCGGTCGGCGGCGCGGTGACCAAGTACAAGCCCGGCCTGCGGGTGTCGGCCGAGGGGCACATCACGGCGGGCCTGGACTACAACGCGCGCACGGGCAACGCCCACATCGCCAGCGACACGCGGATCATCGGCATCGACCGGGACGGGTGCTTCGCCGACTACGTCGTGGTGCCCGAGGAGAACGTGTGGCCCGCGCACCCGTCGATACCTGACAAGGTGGCGGCGGTGCTGGACCCGCTCGGCAACGCCGTGCACACGGTGATGGCCGCGGGCGTGTCGGCCAAGAGCGTGCTGGTGAGCGGGGTGGGGATCATCGGGCTGATGGCCGTGACGGTGGCGCGGGCCGCGGGGGCCAGCCGGATCTTCGCGACGGACATCAACCCGCCGCGCCTGGCCCTGGCCAGGAAGCTCGGGGCGGTGGCGGCGTTCGACGCCCGGGGGAACGACGGCTGGATCAAGGAGATCCGGCAGGCGACCCGCGGCGAGGGTGTGGACGTGCTGCTCGAGATGTCCGGGGCCGAGGCCGCGTTCAGCCAGGGCTTCCGCGCCCTGCGCAACGGCGGCACGGCGGCCCTCCTGGGCCTGCCGGCCAAGCACGTGACCTTCGACTTCAACGAGCACATCATCTTCAAGGGGTGCACGGTCCTGGGCATCAACGGGCGCAAGATGTTCGAGACCTGGTACCAGATGGAGGAGCTGCTCCTCTCCGGGCGGCTGGAGCTCGACGACATCATCACGCACGAGTTCCCGATCGAGGACTTCCAGCGGGCGTTCCGGACCATGATCTCCGGCGAGGGGATCAAGGTGGTGCTGAACGTCAACGGCTGAGGTCCGCCGCCCCCGGCGCCGCTACGCGACGAGGTACGACGCGATGAGCAGGCCCGCGACGGCGACGCCGACCAGCGCCACGGCCACGATGGACGCGATGCGGCGCCGGCGCAACCGGGCGGCGTCCACGTAGTAGAGCCCCCCGGGAGTGCGCCGGACCAGGCCCGCCTTGACGGCGTCGTGCAGCAGACGGCCGTCGGTGATGCCGATGTTCCCGGGGCGGACCGCGGTGGCCTCCGAGACGGCGCCGCTCCGGTGCAGCAGCTCCTGGGGCGACTTGCGCCCGCGCAGGGCCGCGAAGGCGAAGATCGGATAGAGCAGGACGCCGATTCGGTAGGGCATGGTTCTCGACCGGGGGGCGGGGGCGCACGGCGCGGACGGCTCGTGGGGCACCAGGAGTACGCCGGCGCCCCGCGTCGTGTTCGCGCCGGGCGGGCCTCAGGTGCGGGTGACCGCCCCCGCCGCTTCGCCGCGCAGGATCCCCTCGAGGCGGTCCACGAGGCGGTCGATGGAGAGGTCCGCGCCGGCCCGTGCCGCGGCCGCGCTGGCGCGGGCGCGCCAGGCGGGATCCGCGGCGGTCTCGAGGGCCGCGCGCCAGCTCGGGACATCGGGGCGGGCCACGCGAACGCCGGGCGCATCGGGCCCGGGCACCGGGGCGATCAGCTCGGCCCCGTGGGCGAGGCGGTCGACGAGCACCGGGCGCCCGAGCCGGAGCGCATCGGCCACGAAGCGCCCCGTGTCGCCCGAGCCCCGGCTGGCCAGCGGCGCGAGGGCCACATCGCACGCGCCCAGGGCCGCGTCCATCCGCGCCGTCGATCCCAGCAGCCGGACGCGCTCCGCGCAGCCGACCCGGCGCGCCAGCGCGTGCACCGTGTGGCCAAAGAGGCCCGCGGCGACGATCAGGGGGGATCCGCTGCCGCGCGCGGCGCACACCTCGCGGAACGCCTCGAGCATCGGCGCCAGGCCCGGTCGCTCGGGGTGGACCGCGGAGACGAGCAGCACCTCACGCCCCTCCGAGAGGCCCAGGAGGGCACGCGCCCGGGACCGGAGGGCGCCGCGCTCGAGGGCGCCGGATCGACGCAGCCGGCTGGCGTAGCCGAGGTGGTGTCCCCCCGGGGCGTCGGGCTCGCCGCCGACGCGGAGCGCGACCGCGCCGGGTGCTCTCCGGCGCCGGGCGCGGCGCTCGGCCAGGATCGCGCTCGGGAGCCACGCGTGGTAGAGGGCCTCGAACGTCGCCGAGACCGGGTTGTTGAGGCGGCACTGGGCGACGAACTGCTCCCACGCGCTCGGGCCCAGCGACAAATTGAAGGGGGCCCGCACGAGGGGCGTGAACGAGAGGGCGGCCTCGGGGCGCTGGGCCCCGAGGGTGCGCCGCGCCCACCTCGCGAAGGCGAGAGGACGGCGTGCCTCATCGCGCCGGACCGGGGCGTGGATGAGCAGGCGCACCGGCGGCCGGGCCAGGGCCGGCTCGTGGCACCCATCGCACGCGAGCGCCACGTCGTGCCCGCGCCCCGCGAGGGCGTGGGCGATGTCGAGCACCCACGCCGAGGGCGACCAAGGGTGGGCGTCCAGGTACTCGGCGATCAAGAGGATGCGCATGGCCGGGTCCGCCGACGCGAGAAGAGCGAGAGCGCCAAGAGTAGCGAGCCCGCGCCCGCGGTCTGCGCGTTGACGTGCACCGGATCGAAGAGCCCGACCAGGCCGAGCCCCGCCAGCGCGAAGGCGGGTCCGGCCTCGTAGGTGCCGAGGTCGGCCCGGGCCTCGCGCGAGGGCAGCCCGGAGATCGCCCCACGCAC
>CAYWOF010000475.1:0-2962 GCA_964459825.1 uncultured Phycisphaeraceae bacterium
GGGGAGCAAGGCTCGGGCGTGCCCCATAGGGCAGTTCACCTCTCGCTAGACTCGCCCCGTGCCCCCATCTCTCCCGCCTTTCGCCGGTGGCAGCCCCGGGCCCGGTGGCCCCGGGGACTTGTACGATGCGGACCGCCGGCCGGTTGTCGCCAGGGGCTCGCCGCCGGTGGCGATCGCCGGTTGGCGGGTTCGGGTGGTCACCCCCTGCTTCAACCGCCGGGCGGACCTGGCCGCGCTGCTGGGCGACCTGAGCCAGGTGGACCTGGGGGCCGACGGGGCCCGGATCGACCTGTCCGTGGTGGTGGTGGACAACGCCTCGACGGAGCCTCTGGGGGAAGTGGACCCACCCCCGGGCCTGCGTGTCGAGCACCTGCGCCTGGATCGCAACTCCGGGGGGAGCGGGGGGTTCAACGCGGGGCTGGGCCGGGTGCTTTCCAGGGGAATCGCCGGAGACCGGAGCGAGCTGGTGTGGCTGCTGGACAGCGATGCGCGCCTCGAACCGGGGGTCCTCGTGCCCCTGATCGCCGCCCTGGAGAACGACCCGGGTGTTTGTGCGGCGGGCTCGGCCATCGTTGATCCGGAAACGGGCGAGGTGTTCGAGGTCGGGGGGCACGTGAACCGGCGCACCGGGATGCTCGAGCCCGCGCTCCGGGTCGCCCCGCGCGACCTGGGCCCGATACCCGTCGACTACGTGGCGGCGTGCAGCGCCCTGGTCCGCCGCACGGCGATCGAGCGAACGGGGCTTCTGCCCGATGTGTTCCTCAACGGCGACGACGCCCGCTGGTTCATCGAGATGCGCCGGAGCCAGGGGGGTGGACCGGGCGGCGGCGTGGTGGTCGCGGTGCCGGCCTCGCGCGTGCGCCACCCGAGGTTCGACCGGTTCGCGGGCTGGACACGGTACTACTCGACGCGCAACGCGCTGGGGCCCATCGATGCGCTGGGCCTGGCGCGCCGCGTGCGCCTGGCGCGAGGGTTGCGCTCCGCGGGGCGGGCCGCGATGCTGGTGCGGATGGAGCGCGACGACCTGGGTGCGCTCACGCTCGACGGCCTGCGCGATGGGCTGCGCGGCCGGATCGCGGGCGCGCGGGGGGATGTGCCGGGGCGCGCCGAGCCGTTCCACCCGTTCGGCGGGCTGGGCCGGGACCTGGCGGATCGCCTGGGCGGCCGGGCGGGACGGGCCACCCTTCGAGTGCACCCGTGCCTGGAGATCGGGGGCCCGGCCGAAGCGACGTTGGCTGCGCAGTTGCAGACCGCCGGGCTCAGCCCGAGCCGGCGCCCGGACATCGACGATGCGGGCTGGGAACGCCCGCGAGCGCGGCGCTGGCTCCGGGGACTGGGCCGGCTGCTCCTGGGTCCCGAGGCCGATGTGGCCATCGTGCCCGCGCACTGCGGGCCTGAGGGCTGGCGCCCGGGGAGGATGTCCGTTCACGTGACTCCTGGGGGCTATGTGATCCGCGGGTCTCCGGTGGAGGGGGGGCTGAAGGGAGTCGGCCTGCTGGTCCGAGCCGCCGGCGCCCTCGCGCGGGGGAGTGCTCTGGCCGCGCGCCTGGCGCTTCGCCCACGGGGCGAGTTCGCCCCTCCACTGCCGGCCGCCCCGCGTCCCCCGCCCTCCGTCGCCTCGGGGGTGCGGGCGTTGACCCTGGGCGTGGTCATCGTGAGCCATAACCGATGGGCGGCCCTGCGCGAGACGCTGGCGCGGGTGCGGGCCCTCCCCGAGATCGGCACCGCCGGCCTGGTGGTGGTGGACAACGACTCGACCGATGGGACCCCGGAGCGGTTGCGCGAGGAGTTCGGGACCGGAGAACGGCCCGTTCGCCTGATCGAGATGGGGGCCAACGCGGGGATCGCGGCGTTCGGCGCGGGCGTGCGGGCCCTGGATTCGGACGTGGTGCTGGTCCTCGACGATGACGCCTGGCCGGACCGGGGCATCCTCGCGGCCGCCCTGGAACTGCTGGCCACCCGTCCGGACCTCGCGGCCGTCGCGTTGCACCCGCGCCACCCCGCGACCGGCGCGAGCGAGTGGCCGTTCGCCCGCACCCTGGAGGAATCGCGCGCCACGAGCGATCGGTGGCCGGTCATGGGGTGCGCCAACCTCATCCGGCGTGACGCGTGGGAACGGGCCGGCGGCTACGACGATTCGTTCTTCCTCTATCGCAACGACACGGACCTGGCCATGAAGCTCGCGGCCATGGGCCTGGGCGTCCACTTCAATCCCGCGTGGGTGGCGTGGCACGCGAGCCCCGCGGCGGCCGTCAAGAGCCCGCGCTGGCTGGAACTGGCCACGCGCAACTGGGTCTGGCTGTGCCGGCGCCATGGGCGGGGGTGGTCGCGAATCGTCGGGATCATCGGCGGGTGCGTCCGCGCGAGCGGGCACGCGGGATGGAGCATCGCGCGACAGGCGCGCGTGGGGCGCGGGATCGTGGCGGGGCTGGCGCGCCCGCCGCGACCGATGCCCGCGGGCCTGCGCTCGGACGGGCGGGGGCTGCGCGAGCTACTGCGTCTGAGGCGCACCCGGGCGCGACCGCGCGACACCGTGCGCCCCGAATAGGGCCAGCAGGGCTCGCCACTCGACGTAGCGATAGGCCACCGCGCGCCGATCGTGGAGCGCACGCACCGCGCCGAGCATCCGCTCGGAGAGATCGCGCTGCCAGTCCTGGGCGGCCTCATCGCAGTAGTACACGCGGCAGCCGAGCGGGCGGATCGCGTGGACCGAGCAGAGGCCCTCTTCCAGGAAGGGACATGTGGGATGCGAGGGCGCTTGCGTGAGCGCGTGTGACGGTGAGACGGGGAGACGGTTCGGCGGGGAGGAGGGAGCGCGCGGGAACGATGCGGAGGGTGAGGACGAGGAGGATGAGGAGGATGAGGAGGAGGAGGAGGACAGGAGGGGAAGGGAAGCCCCCGGGATTGGAGGAGGAGCGGTCGTGTCGGGCAGGCGTGCGAGCGTGTAGGCGGCCTCGAGGCC
>CAYWOF010000476.1:0-2958 GCA_964459825.1 uncultured Phycisphaeraceae bacterium
CACGAGGAGCACGAGGGCGCCCCGGAGTGGCTCATCTCCTTCGCCGACAACGTCGCCCTCCTCATGGGCTTCTTCGTCATCCTCCTGGCCATGAACATGCAGAAGCCCAAGACCGGCGGCCTGGGGGGCGAGGGGAAGTATCCCTCCGAGACCGAGACCCAGATGATGGAGTGGGTCATCGGCCTGCGCAAGGCCTTCAACAACCCGGTCGACATCAACTCCTCCGACCCGCGCGAGCAGGCGCTCGTCCGCTACCTGCGCTGGAAGAAGACCAGCGAGGTCGGCGGCGAGTCCCGGCAGCCGGCCGACTCGGGCGAGGCCGCCGAGGCCCAGGCCATCCGCGACACCGACTTCTCCAACATGGGCGGCACGCTCCCCTTCGACAACAACTCCATCGTCCTCAACGCCCGGGCCCGCGCCATCGCCGCCGAGATCGCCGACCGCACGCGCGACACCCGCTGGGTCATCGAGATCCGCGGGTACGCCAGCCCCTCGGAGACGATGCGCGACTGGGACAAGGCCGCCAACATCTCGTTCGACCGGGCCAAGGCCGCCGCCGCCCATCTCATCGACGCCGGCCTCCGCCCCGAGCAGCTGCGGGTGATCGCCATGGGCGATGCCGATCGCAAGGTCGCCCGCACCTTCGACCGCGCGCTCGACGCCCCCAACCAGCGGGTGGACGTGGTCGTCACCAAGGACACCATCGCGGCGCAGGATCGCGCCCGCCCCGCCCAGACCGAGGGGGTCCCGCCAGCCGGCGACGACTGGACCCCCGAGACCGGCGCGCCCGGCGCGCGATACGCCAGGCCCGGCTCGGCCGGTTCGTCCGGAGGCGGGGGCCACGGCGCCGCCCCCGCCAAGAAGGAGCCGGCCAAGTCCGGCGGCGGCCACTGACAGGCTCGCCGAGCCCGCTCGGGCGCCGCGCCGGTAGAATCGGTCCCTCCGCACCGCCCCCGCACGCTCCCGCATGGACCACGACCCCTCGATCGCCTATTTCACGATGGAGATCGGCCTGGCGTCGGGCATCCCCACCTACGCGGGCGGCCTAGGCGTCCTCGCCGGCGATGCGATCCGGGCCGCGGCCGACATGGGCCTGCCGATGGCCGCCGTCTCCCTCCTGCACCGCGAGGGCTACTTCCGCCAGCGCCTCGACGCCCAGGGCCGCCAGAGCGAGGAGCCCGTCGCCTGGCGCCCCGAGGACCACTTCGAGCGCCTCGGTCCCAACGCCGAGCTCGCCCTCGAGGGGCGCCCGGTGCGCCTGGCCATCTGGCGCCGCGTGGTCCGCGGCCTCGGAGCGGGCGCCGGCGGCGTCCCGGTCTACCTGCTCGACACGGACCTGCCCGAGAACGACCCCGACGACCGCGCCATCACCCGCGCCCTCTACTCCGGCGATGCGCGGATGCGCCTGCGCCAGGAGGCCGTGCTGGGCATCGGCGGCGTGCGCGCCCTCCGGGCCCTGGGGCATCTCTCCGTCTCGCGCTTCCACATGAACGAGGGGCACGCGGCCCTGCTCGCGCTGGAGCTGCTCGACGAGCACCTCCGGGCCGAGCGGGGCGCGACCTCGTCGCCGCCAACGGCGTGCTGAACATGACCCACCTGGGCCTGAACTTCAGCCGCTACATCAACGGCGTGGCCCGGCGCCACGGCGCCATCTCCCGCCAGATGTTCGCCCACCACGCGGTGGACTCGATCACCAACGGCGTGCACGCCCCTACGTGGGTCGCGCCGCCGATCGCCGAGCTCCTCGACCGGCATGTCGCCGGCTGGCGCGAGGACCAGTTCGCCCTGCGCGCCGCTCACGGCATCCCCCACGGCGAGGTCTGGGACGCCCACCGGCGCTGCAAGGCGGCCCTCCTCCGGCGCGCGAACGAGCGCTCCGGCTCCGGCTTCGGCGAGGATGTCCTCACCATCGGCTTCGCGCGCCGTGCCACCGCCTACAAGCGGGCCGACCTGCTCCTGACCGACCTCGACCACCTGCGCGCCATCGCCCGGGGGGCCGGGCCGATCCAGGTCCTCTACGCCGGCAAGGCCCACCCGCGCGATGGCGCGGGCAGGGACCAGATCGTCGCCGTCCACCGGGCCATCGCCGAGCTTCGCGGCCAGGTTCCCATGGCCTACCTCGAAGAGTACGACATGGAGCTGGCCGGCCTCATGACCGCCGGCGTGGACCTCTGGCTCAACACCCCCCAGCCGCCCATGGAGGCCTCGGGCACCAGCGGCATGAAGGCCGCCCTCAACGGCGTTCCCTCGCTGAGCGTCCTCGACGGCTGGTGGGTCGAGGGCTGCCTCGAGGGCGTCACGGGCTGGGCCATCGGGCGCGACACCAACGGCGACCCCGCGGCCGAGGACCGCGCCGCCGATGCCGCCTCCCTCTACCACAAGCTCGAGCACGTCGTCGTGCCCATGTTCTACAAGTCCCGCGAGCGCTGGATCGACGTCATGCGCCACGCCATCGGCCTCAACGGCTCGTACTTCAACACCCAGCGGATGATGCAGCAGTACGTCGCGAAGGCGTACTTCTGAGCGGACGCTCAGGCGCGCCGGCGCCGGGTGAGCAGAGGTGCGCCGGCGAGGGCGAGGACGATCGCGCTGGCGGGGTTCGGGACGATCGCGAGGGCGTGGAAGCGGGTCATGCTGATCGCGCTGTACGTGCCCGTGGGCACGTTGGCCAGAGCCCCGGGAGCCAAGCCCCAGATAACGAGTGTTCCATCCGTCCGCAGGCCCAGGCTGGTGCTCCCGCCCGCGGCGATCGCCCTGAACGTACCACCGGGGACGTTGATCTGGCCTGCGGTGCCGCGACCCCAGCCAACGAGGGTGCCGTCCGTGCGTATGGCCAGTGCGTGCTCGTGGCCCGCGGCGATGGCTGTGTAGGTGCCGCTCGGTGGGCTGATCTGGCCCCAGAAGTTGTCGCCACCCCAGCCGACCAGCGTGCCATCGGTGCGCAGACCGATCTGGAAC
>CAYWOF010000477.1:0-2936 GCA_964459825.1 uncultured Phycisphaeraceae bacterium
CTCCGGGCAGGCGATAGGCCTCATCCGTCGGGCGCACCGCCCGGCCGATCCACAGCGGCCGGCGCAGGCCCCCCGGCCCCGGCCCGGGCCGGGCCTTGCCCAGCCACTCGCGATAGACCTCCATGGACTTGTTCGTGTCCACCTCGATGTCGCCGTACTTGTCCCCGGGGTGCGCCCGCTCCACCGTCACCGCCTGGTGCCAGCAGTGCATGCCCGAGACCGGATCCGGCTGCACCGGGAAGGTCAGGTTCTGGTGCACCCCGCCATCGGTCCACCAGATGCGCTTCGAGTCCGGGTCGTTGCTCGCGAAGGGCGCCACGCCCTTGATCCGCCGCAGGCGCACCCGGCCCGGAGCGACCTCCTCGCGGGCCACCAGCGCGCTCGACCACCGGTCGGTGCCCACATCCTCGAAGAGCCTCCAGCGCCCGAGGTGGTGCGAGCACGCCACGATTCCCGGGCGCACCCCCTCCGTCACCCACGTCCGGTTGACGAAGTACCCGATCCGCGTGGTGACCCGCACCAGGTCGCCGGTCTGGAGGCCACCCAGGCGCGCGGCATCCTCGGGGTGCACCCACAGGGGGTTGGAGTTCGACAGCTCGTACAGCCACTTGCTGTTGCCCGAGCGCGTGTGGATCAGCGTCGGCAGCCGGAACGTCGGGATCAGCGCGTACTTCCCCTGCGCGGGATCGAGCGTCGAGCGGTGGATGTGGCTCCGGACCATTCCCGGGAGCGCCTCTTCCGGCCAGCCCCACTGCGCGATCGTCTCGCTGTACAGCTCCAGGCGTTTGCTCGGCGTCTTGAACCCCACGCACGCCTTGCCGTCCGCGATGACCCCCACCGGCTTGCCGGCCTTGCGCACCGTGCCCGTCGCGTGGTCCAGGTCCGCGCCCGCGAGGTCCTTGGCCGCGAGCTCCTCCCGGTGCCCGTCATAGGTCTCGTCGCTCACGAGGAACGCGCCGTACTTCCGCATGTACTCCAGCGGTGCCAGCCCCTGCCGGCTTGCCTCCGCCGGCAGCCCCGGCACCGAGTTCTCGAAGATCCAGCGGTAGTACTCCTCCACGCCGATCTGGTTCCCCGGCCGGTACGGCGACTCGAAGTACTTTCGGATGCCCAGCGATCCGTCCGGATCGATCCGCCACGAGAGCGAGATCCAGAACTCGTCCTCCTCCCAGACCTCGCCGGGGTTGGCCTCGTGCGTCCACTCGAACCTCTCGCCCCACCTCTCGCGCGCCACCTTGAGCACCGGCTGGCGGAAGCTGATCCACTGCGCCGCGTGCGTCTCCTGGCTCATCAGGTCGTGGCGCTCCGGCCCCAGGCCCATCGGCAGCACGTAGTCGGCGTACTGCGCCGTCTCGTTCCACACCGGCGTCAGCGCCGCGTGCAGCTCGATCTGCCGCTCGTCGCGCAGCATCCGCTCCCACATCATCCCGTCCGGGTTCGTCCAGACCGGGTTGTACACCCGCGTGAAGTACGCCGCGATCTTCCCCTGCCCCTCCGCGAGGAAGTGCGGGAGCAGGTACGACAGCTCGTGGTACGCCAGCGGGTACTCGCGCGGGTACAGCAGCTCGCTCCACACGTTCTGCGGCGGGGGCTTGATGAACGGCGGCGGCACGAACTTGTCCCGCGTGTTGAGGTTCGTCCCGCCCGGCGCGCCGATCGCCCCCACCAGCGCCGACAGCAGGTTCAGGCAGCGCGCGACCTGCCAGCCCCCGAGGTTCCCCGCGCACGCGTTCCGCCACACGTGCGAGGCGAACGCCGGCCCGGCCCGCCCGATCTCCCGGGCCACCGCGATGATCTTGTCACGCGCCACGCCGCACTCGGCCTCCGCTTTCTCCGGCGTCGCGTACGCGTAGTGCCCGATCAGGGCGCGGATGAAGTCGTCGAAGGAGCCCGAGGCGGAGCCCCCCAGCGCCGCCAGCGTCTCGCGCCAGTTCACCCACGTCTCGACGAACGCCCGGTTGAACAGCCTCTCCGTCAGGATCACGTGCGCCATCGCCAGCAGCAGCAGCGACTCGGTCCCCGGCCATGGCGCCAGCCAGTAGTCCGCCAGCGAGGCCGTGTTCGACAGGCGCACATCCACCGCGCACAGTTTCGCCCCCTTGGCCTTGGCGTCGATGATCCGCTGCGCGTGCGGGTTGAAGTAGTGCCCCGTCTCCAGGTGCGAGGAGAGCAGCAGGATGAACTTGGCGTTCGCGTGGTCCGGGCTCGGCCGGTCCGCCCCCATCCACATCGCGTACCCCACCCGCGCCGCCGACGAGCACACGTTCGTGTGCGAGTTGTGCCCGTCCACACCCCACGCCTGCAGCACGCGGTCCATGTACCCGTCGTGCCCCGGGCGCCCCACGTGGTACATCACCTCCGTCCGCCGGTTCTCGATCAGCGCCCGCCGGATCGGCGCCGCGATCGCGCTTAACGCCTCGTCCCACGTCGTCCGTTCGAACTTCCCGCTCCCGCGCTCGCCCACCCGCTTGAGCGGATACAGAATCCGCTCCGGGTCGTCGATCTGGTTGAGCGTCGCCGGCCCCTTGGCGCAGTTCCGCCCGCGCGAGCCCGGGTGGTACGGGTTCCCCTCCAGCTTTCGGATCTGCTTGGTCTGCTTGTCGATGTACGCCACCAGCCCGCACGCGGCCTCGCAGTTGAAGCACGTCGTCGGCACGAGCATGTACTTCTTCTCGACCTTCCGCGGCCAGGCCGTCGACTCATACTCCGCCCAGTCGTCCCACTGATCCAGCGGCGGGAACGACTCCAGCGGTGTGACGCGCATGCCGGGCGGATCGATCATGGTCAATTACTCGCTGACAATCATCACGACAGCGGCGGGAGCTGCCCCGCCCGCACAAACGTCCACTCGTACACGAACAACCCCGCGAGCACCAGCGCGAGCCCCGCCCACGCGCCCGCGAACACCACCCCGCATCCCGCGACCACCAGCAGCA
>CAYWOF010000478.1:0-2935 GCA_964459825.1 uncultured Phycisphaeraceae bacterium
ATGCCCGCGTGCGGGCCCTGCGCGTCTTCGACGACCGCTCCGGACCACGCCTCATCGCGGCGGGCGATTTCACGAGTGCCGGAGTCCTGGATGCCAACCGCATCGCCGCCTGGGATGGTCACGGCTGGTCGCCCCTGGGCGTCGGGACCAACGGCCCGATCCACGCGCTGGAAGAGTTCGACGACGGCCGCGGGCCGGCGCTCTTCGCGGCCGGGGACTTCACGAGCGTCGGAGGCGAACCCTTCTCGAGTGTGGCGCGATGGGATGGCGTGGCCTGGACCGGCCTGGGTGCGGGCCTGGACTCCGGCGCCCTGTGCCTCCGCGGGTTCGATCCGGCCCACGCGGGCGGCGCGAGTGCCCCCCGGGCCCTCTTCATCGGTGGCTCGTTCAACACGGCCGGCGGCGCGCCGTCCGCTCGCCTGGCGGCGTGGAACGCCTGCCACGGCCGCCCCGCGCCTCTGGGCCCCGCCCCGGGCTGCTACGCCAACTGCGACGGAAGCCTCGGGCCCGCCGGCCGGCCCACGCTCGACATCGCCGACCTGCTCTGCTTCCGCGCCCGCTGGTCCGCCGGTGATCCGCGGGCCGACTGCGACCGCGATGGAGAGCTCGGTGTGTCGGACCTCGTCTGCTTCCAGCGCCTCTTCGCCGACGGCTGCCCATAGGCGGCTCCGTCAGTGGCGCAGCAGGTACGCCCTCCCCGCGGCATCGGTCACGTTGGGGCTCTCCGCGAACGCCCCCGCCACCACCTCGCCCCTGCCGTTCCCGTTCGTGTCCGACAGGCCCGCGACCCACGCGCCGAAGTACCCCGCGATCTCCCGGTGCGGCGAGATGTGCGTCTTGAACAGGCTCCCGGCGCTCCCGCGAAACACGTGGACCCGTCCCGCGTTCGAGATGCCTGCGGCGTCCTCGTTCAGGCAGCCCACGACCACGTCGCCCAGGCCGTCCCCGGTCGCGTCCGGCACGCCGCAGATCGAGATGCCAAAGAACCCGTCGCCCTGCGGAGTCGGCGAGCCGAAGGCGCGGATCACGGCGCCGGTGGCGCCGGAGTAGAGATAGGCCCGGCCCGCGTTGTTGGGGCTCGATCCGGGGTCCTCCCACGGCGCGCCGACCAGCACGTCACCCTTGCCGTCGCCGTTGGCGTCCGGCACTCCCGCGACGCTGATGCCGAAGTACCCCACGGGCTCGCTCGCGTGCCAAGGGGACTTGAGCGTGCGGAGCAACTGCCCGCTGGCGCCGGAGTAGACGAACGCGCGCCCGGAGCTCGTCGCCCCCACTCCGACGGAGGGCGCCCCCGGCACCTGCGGGAACCCGCGTGGAGCACCGACCACGAGGTCGTTCCTGCCATCGCCGTTGATGTCCGGCACCACCCCGAGGCTCAGCCCGAAGTACTCGTTGGCCAGCGGGCCGGGCGACCCGATCGTGCGGATCCGCACGCCCGTGGCCCCGGAGTAGACGTGCACCCTTCCCGTGTCCGTCGGGGCCGCGCCGGGGTCCTCGCCCGTCGCGCCGACGGCGATGTCGCCACGCCCGTCGCCGTTGACATCCGCCAGTCCGGCGACGCTGGCGCCGAAGAACCCGTCGAGCTCCGGCGTGGGGGAGACGAGCTGACGCAGGTACGCCCCGGTCGCGCCCGAGTACACGTACGCCCGGCCGCTCCGGTTCGGGCTCGCGCCCGGGCTGGCCCCGGGGGCGCCGATCACCACGTCTCCCCGGCCATCGCCGTTGACGTCGGGCACGCCCGCGATCCACGCCCCGAAGAAGCCCGTGGCGTCGGCCACCGGCGCGTTGATCGTCCGCAGGTACCCCGCGTTGGCACCGTTGAAGAGGTAGACGCGCCCGCTCTGCGATGTCCCTTCCTTGAGCGCGCCCACCGCGATGTCCTGCTTCCCATCTCCGTTCACGTCCGGCACGCCCGCCACCACGATCCCGAACAGCCCGCTGGCCGTCGGGTTGGGAGAGACCATCGTCGGGACCACGCCCGTGCACCCGTGCTTGGCGCGGATCGTGGCCCCCGAGAAGGCCTCCCACGCGTAGAAGGCCAAGTAGTACCGCCCGGCCGGCGGATTGGAGACGCGGATGTACTCCACGTTGCCCGGGCTCTCCGAGTCCCAGTCCCACTCCTCGAACGTCGGGGGCGCGCCGCGCCGGACGTACAGGTCCCCATCGCCCTCGCCGCCCCAGGTCTCGAACTCGACCTGGCACTGGCCCGACGGAACGTCGAAGTAGAACTGCACCCACTCCCCCTCAGGCGCCGACTGGTTCCCGACCGGAACGTTGTTCGTCAGCGGCGACTGGGCCCGGGCGCTCCCGAACGCCCAGGCGATGATCGCCGCGCCCGCGGCCAACCGATAGAACCCCGCAGCGCAACTGGACATGGCGGCACCCTCCGATGGGCGCAGCCTAACTCATCCAAGCCGGCGATTCAAGGGCGCCGCGCCTCTCCCGGACGCCCCCGCGATCCCTGGTTCAACACCCGATCGCGAACTTCGTCTGGAAACAGATGTAATCGTTCACGTTCCGCGCGCCGTTCCCATCGCAGTCCGCGTACGGATCCCCGAGCGCGAACTTGGTCTGGAAGCAGATGTAGTCGTTCACGTTGAGCGTCCCGTTCTCGTCGCAGTCGGGGTAGCACACCGCCGGGCATCCCGTCGTCCAGGTGTCACCGGCCACACCGCCGAACGTCGCGCCCTGGTAGCCGCCGAAGACCACGAGCTCCCGACGCGCCTCGTCGTAGGTGGTCGTGTGCTGGTCGCGCCGATTGGGCTCGGTCGCGGGAACCGGATTGGGCGCCGGCGTGCCGGCGAAGGCCTGCGTCCACGCCGCGCCGTCGAACGTCCACACGTCGTTGACCCGGTCCTGGCTGAGCGGGCCGGTCTGCCCGCCGAACAGGTAGACCAGCTGCTGCTCGGGGTTGTACGCCAGCCCGCCCAGGTAC
>CAYWOF010000479.1:0-2933 GCA_964459825.1 uncultured Phycisphaeraceae bacterium
ACGCGCACGATGGGCCCCGCGCCGATGGGCGCCTCGGGGAAGGCGCGGCTGTTCTCGAGCGCGAGGAGGCGCGAGCCGGCGGGGATGGTCCCCGCGCGGCAGGCGGCGAGCGCGCCGATGAAGCCGATCTCCTCGGCGCGAGTGAAGAGCAGGCGGACGGGCTCGCGCCGCGGGGCGCCGGTCGGGGCGTGGGGCGCCGGGGGCGCGAGGGCGAGAAGAACGTCGAGGGCGCCCAGGGCCGCCGCGACGGCCGCGAGGTCGTCGCACGCCGGCGCGTGGAGCAGGCCGTCCTCGATGCGGGCGGGTCCGACATCCCAGGTGGCGATGTTGCCCTGGATGAGGCCGACGGGGGCGGGCGACTCGAGCCGGGCCTCGAAGCTCTTGAAGCCGGCGATGGCCGGGTCCACGGGGCGGACGACTCGCGCCGGGAGGGCCGAGCTCTCGGGGGCGTGGACGAGGATGGGCGTGTCGGGGAAGTAGTCGTCCATCACGCCGCCGCGGAAGGTCAGGTGCAGGGTGCGGGCGTCCGCCACGCGATCGACGACGAAGGCGGGGTGGTCGAGGTGGGCGGTGAAGTAGAGGGCGGGGAGGGTGGGGTCGGTGTCGTCGGCGCGCCGGATGGTCAGGTTGCCGGCCTCATCGCGGGCCAGGACCAGGCCCGGGCGGTCGCGCACCCAGCCCTCGATCCAGCGGACCACGCGCTCCTCGCGTCCGGAGGCGGTGGGGATCTGCGTGAGGGCGACGAGCCAGGCGTGGTGCGCGGCGCGATCCGGCGTGGGCATGGCGGATGGTAGAGGCAGCCTCAGGGCGCGGGCTCGGCCGACGCGTGCAGGATGAGCGCATCTTCAGGAGCGAGGCCGGACGCGGAGAAGGCCCCGATGATCTCCACGCAGCGGGCCGGGTCCTCGAGGTGGGGCGAGTGCATGGTGCGCGGCAGGGGGAGGAGGCCGGCGCCGGGGATCTGGGCGGCGAGCTTGTAGCCCATGGAGAGCGGGAGGGTCTCGTCCCGTTCGCCCCAGACGATCAGGCAGGGGACGCGGACGCGCCCGTAGAGGGCGACGACGGGCTCGACGGCGTCCCAGTCGGTGCGCTTGCCGCGCCGGGGGTAGGCCTTCTGGAGCATGGCCTGCATGGCGCGCCGGCGCACGGGGTCGCGCAGGATCTCGCAGCGCTTCTGGGCCTCCTCGCGCAGGGCGCACGCGGGGTCGCACACGCTGTCGATGGTGCCCTGGGTGACGGTGGAGTCGAGGTAACCGGTGAGCGACCCGAGCGTGACCTCCCACCCCTCGATGGTGGCCAGGCGGGCGAAGAAGGGGTCGGGCCGGTGGATGGCGGCGTCGACGGGGGAGAGAAGGACGAGCCGGTCGATGCGGGCGCGCGCGGGCGAGGCCTGGGTCGCCTCGTCGGCGAGCATGTGGATGGCGACGAGCCCGCTGAGCGAGTGGGCGACGACGGTGAGGCGTGGGGGCGGGTCGAGGCCCGCGAGCTCGTGGTCGAGGGCGGCGAGGATGCGCCGGGCCAGCCAGGTCGGGGCGTAGGCGTCCTCCTCGGCGCGCGAGGGCCGGGGCTTGTCGCTGGCGCCGCACCCGGGCAGGTCCACGAGCCAGAGGTTGGCGCGTTCGGCGAGGGGACCGGTGACGAACCGCCAGGCCTCGGAATCGGAGAAGACACCGTGGAGGAGGACGATCACGCGATCGGAGACGGCCGGGCCGTTGACGCGGTGGACGGCCACGCGCACGGGCTGCCTCTCGCCGGGGAGGCTGGTCTCGACCAGGTCGGTGGAGCGGGTGAACTGCGAGCCGGCCTGCTTGAGCTGCGCGAAGGGCTGGGCGTCATCCTCGCGGGGCAGGGTGGTGAGCGCGCCGGCGCACCCCCCGAGCACGAGGGCGGCGAGGGACAGGATCGCGCCCCACCGGGCGAGGATCGGGACCGACGAGGGGGCGGAACCGGGTCGCATGGCGCGGCATCCTCCGGAAACTCCGGGGAGGGTACCGATGGCCGGGGCGGCGTGTCGAGGGCGCGCTACCGGCGCCGACCGGGGATGCGCCCTTGGAGGCGCCGGGCCGGGAGCTGCCGGGGCACGACGCCGCCGGGGAACTTGGACGCGTCGGGCGCGGCGATGGTGGCCTGGAGGGTCTGCGCGGCGGCCTCGAGGCGTCCGACCTTCGGCGCCGGTGGGGGGCCGGCCTCGCGCTGGTAGCGCTCGGGCGGCGGGCTGGGCTCAAAGTCGGGGTAGTCGAGCTTGGGGATCTCGGCGTTGATGAGCTTCTCGATCTCGGTCAGGTGGGGGCCCTGCTCGGGGGTGACGAAGGCCCAGGCGACGCCGCCGCGACCGGCCCGGGCGGTGCGCCCGATGCGGTGGACGTAGAGCTCGACATCGTCGGGGAGGTCGTAGTTGATGACGTGGGTGATGCCCTCGACGTCGATGCCCCGGCTGGCGAGGTCGGAGGCGATGAGCACCTCGAGCTGGCCGGCGCGCAGGCGTTCCATGATCTGGTTGCGCTTGCCCTGGCCGAGGTCGGCGTGGATGGCGTGGGCGTCGACGCCCTTGGCCGAGAGGTAGCGGGCCAGCTCATCGCAGGTGCGCTTGAGGCGGCAGAAGACGACGGTTAGGGCCGGCTCCTCGTGGGTGAGCAGGTGGAGGAGGAGGCGGCGCTTGTCCCAGGGCTGGACCGCGAGGTAGTGCTGCTCGACGAGGCTGACGGTGAGCGAGCCGGCGGAGACGACGATCTTCTCGGGGTCGCGCATGAACGTGCGGGCCAGGCGCTCGATCTCGCCGGAGATGGTCGCGGAGACGAAGATCGTCTGGCGTTCGCGCGGGCAGCGGCCGAGGATGCGCTTGATGTCCTCGCGGAAGCCGATGTCGAGCATCCGGTCCACCTCGTCGAGGACTGCGAAGCGGATGTTGTTGAAGTGGATCATGCCCCGCTCGA
>CAYWOF010000480.1:0-2894 GCA_964459825.1 uncultured Phycisphaeraceae bacterium
ATCGGGCCTCTGCGCCCACTTGGCGATCACCCAGGGCAGGCCGGTCGTCGCTCGCCGGGCGAAGGGCTCGCCCACGCACCGGGCGAGGGCGCTGGACTCGCTGAACCGCACGTCGATGCCGGCCTGGCGCAGGCGCTCGGCCCCCCCGTGACCGGGCACGGGGTCGGGCCGGGCCGCGACGACGCGAGCGACCCCCGCCTGGATGAGGGCGTCGGCGCAGGGCGGGGTCTTGCCGTGGTGGGCGCAGGGCTCGAGCGTGACGAAGACGGTCGCGCCGCGCGGGTCCCCGGCGCGCCGGCGGCAGTCCTCGAGCGCCTCGACCTCGGCGTGGGGGCCGCCGAAGCGCCGGTGGTGCCCCAGCCCGATCACGCGACCGTCGCGGGCCAGCACGGCCCCCACCATGGGGTTGGGCTCGACATCCCCCAGGGCGCGCAGGGCCAGGCGCGCCGCCAGGTCCAGCATCTCGCGCTCGTCGAGCACGCCGGGACTCTACGCGATCCGCACGAGGGCCCGGCGCTCGGCGGCGCTGAGCACGGCGCCCGCCTCGCCGAGCCACCGGCGCGCATCCTGGGCGTATCCGGCGGTGGGACGGAGGCCGGGGCGGCGCTGGCCCCAGTACCGGTTGAAGCGGGCCATGGCCAGCTCGCGCACGAGCTTGGCCGCCATCGAGGCGAGCGCCACGGGCAGGTGCGCCGCCTCGGCCTCGGGCTGGAACTGCACGATGGCGCGCCCCTCGCCCTCCGGTCCCTCGCCCAACTCGACGTCGTAGCGGCTGCGCGCGGGGGTCTCCTCGAGGGCGCGCACGCGCGACCCCGCGCCGTGCCGCTCGAGCAGGTCCGCGTAGAACTCGCGCCCTCCGAGGCGATCGCACACGATGCGCCGGTGCGCGGCCGCGGCCCAAGGGCCGGTGGAGGCCAGGTGGCGCAGGTGGAGGCCGACCGCGCCCGCCGTCGCCTCGGCCTTGGAGCGTGTCCGGCGCACGATCTCGTTGAACTCCTCCTCGGGCACGATCACGCAGCGCAGGTCCACGAGCTCGACGCGCGCCCGGTCCATGGCCGCGCCGACCGCGCCGGAGGCGACCGCGATCTGGCCGATGGTGGAGCCGAGCGGGAGGTCGATGGCCCCGCCGGCGTACCAGGGCGCGGAGGGAAGGTCGGCGCCCATCGCGGCGAGGAGCTCGAGATCGCTGGCCACCTCGCGCCCCGCGGCCCGGAGGCAGGCGAGCACGCCGCGTTCCAGGTGCACGAGCGGGTGCTTGCGCTGGACCGAGTTGGCGAGCTTCAGACGCTTGGAGTCGGCGATGGCGAGGCGCCCGCGCCGGTCGCCCGGCTGGTTGGTCACGGCGTGCGCGAGCCGCTTCCAGAGATCGGGCGCCTCCTCGCCCGGCGCCCAGTCGTCCACGCGGAAGACGGCCATGGCGACGCAGAGCGGACCGAGCGTCGGCCCGTACCCCGCCTCATCGATACCCGCGATCAGCAGCGCCACGGGCCGAGCCTACTCCGCGCGGCGCGGATCGTCGGCGCGCGCGGGCCAAGTGTCAGGTTTTCCAGAAGCGCCGGCGTGGTCGACGGCGGCGCGGGGAGATCAATGCGGCTGAGAGGAGTCGAACCTCCACGGGGTATTAATCCCACTAGGACCTGAACCTAGCGCGTCTGCCAGTTCCGCCACAGCCGCAGCGGGCGACAACGGTAGCCGGGGTCGGAGCGAGGGGCAAAGGGGGATCGGATCACACCGTCCGGCGCGCGCCGGGGCAACAAAAAACCCCCGGGCGATGGTGGGACCGCCCGGGGGGAGGAGGTGCGGGGCCGAGAAAACGCATGGGCTCTCAGGAGGCGCGATGAGCCCTCTCGACCCCGTCGGTGGGGCCTGGCAAGCTAGCTGCAACCCATGCTGTGTCCGCAGTTGAGGCACTTGTAGCAGGTGCCGCTCCGCACGGTGATCGTTCCGCAGACATCGCAGGCCGGGGCGTCGCCCATGCTCTCGAGGGCGACGGTCAGGGTGGTGGTCTGCACGATGAGCGCCTCGCCCGCGAGGGATGGGCGGGCGGGGCTGGGGCGTTCCACGTCGTGGGAGACCCCGTTGGTGGCGCCGAGGCGCGGGCCGGGTCGATCGACGGGCGCGAGCAGGCCGGCGGCGTCGCCCCAGCCGATGCCCTCCTTGGAGAGCGCGGGTGGCGCGTGGGCGCCCGAGCCGTTCCCGTTCTCGATGGCCTCGCGCGGGCGCTGGGGGGCGTTGGCCGCGCGGTACCCGGGGATGAACTGCATGCCCAGCCAGCGGAAGATGTAGTCCACGAGGCTCTTGGCGAAGGGGATGTCCTCGTTGGTGGTCATGCCCGCGGGCTCGAAGCGCTGGTGGCTGAACTTGTTGACGAGGCTCTCGATGGGCACGCCGTACTGGAGGGCGACGCTGGTGGCGGTGCCGAGCGAGTCCATGAGGCCGCCGGTGGTGGAGCCCTCCTTGGCCATGGTGATGAAGAGCTCGCCGGGCTTCCCGTCCTCGTAGAGGCCCACGGTGAGGTAGCCCTCGTGCCCCGCGATGTTGAACTTGTGGGTGATGGAATCGCGGGTGTCGGGCAGTCGTCGGCGCATCGGGCGGTGGACCACCTCCACCTCGCGGGCCGCGACGGCCTTGGGCTCAACCTGCGCAGCCGCGGCAGCCAGGGCGCCAACGGCAGACGCCACCTCCTCGTGAGCCTCGGATCGTTCCAGCTCGTCGTCCTCTTCCTCCGCGTCCGCGGCGAGCGAGGTGTCGGCCTTGGTGTTCAGGGGCTGGCTGAGCTTGGAGCCGTCGCGATAGAGGGCGTTGGCCGTGAGGCCCAGCTCCCAGCTCAGCCAGTAGCAGTTCTTGATGTCCTCCACCGTCGCGTCGCTGGGGAGGTTGATGGTCTTGCTGAT
>CAYWOF010000481.1:0-2889 GCA_964459825.1 uncultured Phycisphaeraceae bacterium
CTCCGATACTTCGGCGGCCTGACCCTGGAGCAGACGGCCGAGGTCGTGGGCGTCTCGGTGGGTACGGTCAAGGGTGACTGGAGGCTGGCCCGGGCCTGGCTGCGGGCCCGGCTCGAACCGTGAAGAAACTTGTCCAACCCGGGCCGGTCGTTCGCGTATCTGGCGTGACGACCATGCCCGAGACGCACCACGCCACCGTCAGCCGGCTCTTCCTGGAGCTGGTCGAACTACCCGATCCGGGCCGGATGGCCCGGCTGGATGCGCTCTGCGCGGGCGACCCCGCCCTCCGGGCCGAGCTGCTGCGCCTCCTGGAGTCCGACGAGGCCACGGCCGCGTTCCTGGCGACGCCGGCACTCGGACCGGAGTTCAGCGTCGGCGATGCCGCGCCGCCGGTGGGCGCCGAGGGGAGCGCCGCGCAGGACCCGGCCGGCGCGGGGGCGCTGCCCCGGCGCTTCGCCGGCTTTCTGCTGCGCCGGGTCATCGCCGCTGGCGGCACCTCCATCGTCTACGAGGCCGAGCAGGACCAGCCCCATCGCGTGGTGGCGCTCAAGGTGCTCCGCGCCGGGCTCCTGGCGTCGAGCAGCCTCCGGCGCTTCCGCATCGAGACCGAGGTCCTCGGACGCCTCCAGCACCCGGGCATCGCCCGCATCTACGGCGCCGGCGTCCATCGCGAGAGCAGCGGCGACCCGGGCACGCCCTACTTCGCGATGGAGCTCATCCATGGGCGGGCCATCACCGACGAGGCCCGGGCCCGCGGGCTCGACGGGCGCGCCCGCCTCGAGCTCGTGGCGCGAGTCTGCGATGCCGTCCAGCACGCCCACCAGCACGGCGTCGTGCACCGCGACCTCAAGCCCGCCAACATCCTCGTGGATGAGCACGGCCACCCCAAGGTCCTCGACTTCGGCGTGGCCCGCGCCACCGATGTCGATGTCAAGGCCACGCTCCAGACCGAGATCGGGCAGCTCGTCGGCACCATCCCCTACATGAGCCCCGAGCAGGTCGCCGGACGCCCCGAGTCGGTGGACACGCGCTCGGACGTCTACGCCCTCGGCGTCCTGCTCTACGAGCTGCTGGCCGATCGCCTCCCCTACCCCGTCCGGGACCGCTCCCTCCCCGAGGCCGCCCGCCTGATCCGCGAGTCGATCCCCCCGGGGCTGAGCACCATCGACCGCCGCCTGCGCGGGGACGTCACGACGATCGTGGCCAAAGCGCTCGAGAAGAACCCCGCGGACCGGTACACCTCCGCGGCCGAGCTCGGCGCCGATATCCGCCGGTTCCTCGCCAGCGAGCCCATCCTCGCCCGACCCCCCACGGCCTGGTACGTGCTCCGCCGAACCGCACGGCGCCACCGGGTCGTGTTCGGCGCCGCGGGCGCCGTCGTGCTGACGCTGGTGGCGGCCGCGATCGTGAGCGCGGTCCTCGCGATCGAGGCTACGCGCGCCCGCGACCACTCGGAGCAGTCGCTGCGCGACTCCCTCGGGGTCAGCTCCTTCCTGCTCGACCTGTTCCTCGAAGCACCGGACGAGCCGACCGTGAGCCGCACGGAGCTCCTCGAGAAGGCCGAGCTCATGCTCAACACGGAGGGCGTGGGAGACCCGCGCCTCGAGGCCAAGGTGCGCGAGTTCGTCGGGCACGGATGGCTCAAGCTCTTCTACCACCCCCGGGCCGAGCCCCACCTGACCCGAGCCCTCGAGATCCGACGCTCCCTGGGCACGGTCGACGATGACCTCGTCAAATCCCTGCACCTGCTGGCGATGCTCCGCTTCGCCCAGGGGCGGGTGGACGACGGGCGCGTCCTCCTTCGCGAAGCGCTGACCCGCCGGCGACAACTGCACGGCCCCCGGCACCTTGCGACGAATCTCGACAACGAACTGCTGTTCTACGTCGAGAGGTACACCCCCGATGATCCCGACGTCGCCCTGCTGCGCGCCGAGCGTCACGCCCTTCGCGACCGCCCCGCCGCCCCAGCCATCGAGGTGCCCGGCGCCATGCGCGGGGCGCCCGCGCTCCTGGAAGATTTCGACACGCCCAGCCTCGATCCTCGCTGGGAACCCGCGCACGAGAACCTCCGCGCCTGGACGTGGCGCCTGGAAGAATCGCGCCTGACCATCACCGCGCTGGACCCCACCGCGCCACCGGGTCCCAATCCCTCGAGCGCGGTGGCGAGGCTGCGACGCACCCTCGAGAACCCGCTCGGAGACTTCCACGTCGCGGCACGCCTCGGCTGGGACTCGCACGACGCCCCGAGCGCCGTCCAAACAGCCGACTTGTGGTTGATCGGACCCGGGGGTCGAGGGATGGTCCTCGTAAGCTACTCGGACAGTTGGCTCCAGTGGGAGGGCGCTCGGAACGCCGGTGTCGGATACTCGGGCGAGGTCGGGCGCGACGTGGTGCGGGTCAACAGCGGGTACGACACGCTCCCCCCAGCGGGGGAGGCCGACATCGTCATCGCACGCACGGGCGATCGCGTGAACGTCTGGTGGGACGGTCACCTGCTGCATACCGGCATCAGCACCGACCCGCTCGTGGGTCTCTTCATTCGATTCACCCACACCCCGTACGACGTTTCATGGGGCAAGGCCACGTTCGGCGAGGTCTGGATCGACCGGATCGAGGTGCGCGGCCTGCCCGCCGCCGAGCCTCTCACGCAGGACCCACCCGACGGCCGGCCGGCCGGCTCTCCGGGATTGTCTGGAAAGTAGACGTGACATGAGACCCGACACAGACAGCTCTTGCCGCATCGCGCCTCGGGTGCGCAGGGTCGGCGCAGCCGTCAACACCCGCGCCGCGCCCTACCGGTCGGCTCGACGGAGCACCTCCAGCCGCGCCCACGACCTCCACTCGTCGGTCTCGCCGCGCATCGCCACCTCGCGCAGCAGCCCGATCGTC
>CAYWOF010000482.1:0-2846 GCA_964459825.1 uncultured Phycisphaeraceae bacterium
GCTCGTGTTCTCCAGCAGCCGGCGCACCAGGTACGCCATCCCCGGGATCATCTCCCCCACCGGCACGTACTCGCGCACCCGCAGGCCCATCTCGCCGGCGGCGTACTTGAGCTGGTCCGCCATGCCGTGGAGCATCTGCAGCTCCACCGCCGCGCGCGGCAGGGCGCGCGACTCGGCGTAGGCCAGCGCCGCGCCGATGGAGCGGGCGTTGTGCGAGCCCAGCGCCAGGCGCCCGCCGGCGCCGGGCGCGCCCGGGCAGGCGTCGAGCAGGACCCGCGCCATCCGCTCGAAGCACGCGTCCGTCTCCCACTTGGCCCCCCACACCGGGCTGGGCCACCCCTGCATCTCCGCGTGGATCGTCTCGTAGTCCCAGTACGCCCCCTTCACCAGGCGCACCGTGACCAGTCGACCCCGCGCCCGCGCCCACTCGGCCAGACGCCGCGCATCCTCCACGCCCGAACGCAGGTACGCCTGCATCGCCAGCCCGGCGTGGAAGTCGATCCGGTCGCGGCAGCGCATGAACAGGTCCAGCGTGAGGTCCTTGAGCGCGAACTGCTCCATGTCGAAGTTGATCAGCACGCCGCCGCCCTGCGCGTCGCGCGCCGACTCGAGGATGGGCTCCAGCCGCCCCATCAGGTCGCGGATGGAGCCCTCGGGATCGATCGGGTTGCACCGGGCCGACAGGGACGAGACCTTGATCGAGACGTTGACCCGCGGGATCGGCCCCAGATGGTCCGACTCCAGGCGCGGCGCCCCGGGCCACGACGCGACGGCCGCCGGCAGGTGGCGGATCAGGTCCAGGTACTTGTCGCGGTACGCGTCGGCCTCCTCGTCGGAGACGCACGCCTCCCCCAGCAGGTCCACGCTGAAGGCGATCCCGTCGTCCCACAGCCGGCGCAGCCCGGGCAGCGCGGACGCGGCATCCGTGCCCGCGATGAACTTCCCCGCCATCCCGGTGATCTGCCTGGAGATGACCGCCGCCGACGCCGACTTGGCCAGCCGCCCCGCCTTCAGCGCCGCCCCGATCACCCCGGGAACCGTCACCCCCGGCTGCGAGAGGTAGTCCTCGAGGTGGTCGTGGATCGCCTCCGCCGACCGGAGCATGGGGAACGTGTCGACAAACCGGAACATCTGCAGCTTGAACGCCGGGTCCCGCATGGACCACTCCATCAGGGCGTCCGAGTAGAACTGGCGCGAGAACACGCCCGCCTTGTGCCCGCGGGCCCGCGCCAACAGGTCCGACCCGATCGCGCCGATGCGCGGCTCGAGCCCGTCCGGACCGGCGCCGGCCGACACGACCACGGGTGTACCGACCGGGACGCCGGAGGGGGCGGGCTTGCGACGGAACAGCGACATGGGCGGGGCTCGCGGGGAGGTGGACGGGAGTATAGGGAAGAGCCGGCGCCCGTCGGCCCCGGCGGCCCGCCCTCGCGCCCGTCGCGCCCGCTCCCCCCGGGCACGCCCGGCCCCTACGCTTCCCCCTTGTCCACGCGGGCCGTCATCACGATCGGCAGCTTCGATGGCGCGCACCTCGGGCACCAGTCGCTCGTGCGCCGGGCGCGCCGCCTCGCGGGCGCGGACGGGACCGTCACGGTGCTCGCCTTCGACCCGCACCCCCTCGCCGTCCTCCGGCCCGCCGACGCCCCGGCACGCCTCTCCAGCTTCGCCCAGCGCGAACGCCGGCTGCGCGAGGCCGGCGCCGACCGCGTCGAGCGCATCGAGCCGACCCCCGCGCTCCTGGCCCGCACCCCCGAGGAGTTCGTGCGCACCCTGGTGGCCCAGCGCCGGCCCGCGGCCATCGTCGAGGGGCCCGACTTCCGCTTCGGGCGCGGGCGCGCCGGCGACCTCGGCACCCTCCGCGCGCTGGGGGCCGAGCTGGGCTTCGTCGTCGATGAGCCCCCCGTCGCCACCGCCGTGCTCGAGGACCTCACCGTGGTCCGGATCTCCAGCACGCTCGCCCGCTGGCTCCTGCGCCAGGGCCGCGTCCGCGACGCCGCGGCCCTGCTCGGCCGGCCCTACGAGCTGGTCGGCACCGTGGTGCGCGGCGACCGGCGCGGGCGCACCCTGGGGTACCCGACCGCCAACCTCGCCACCGACCAGCTCCTGCCCGGCGATGGCGTCTACGCCGGCCGGGCCCACCTGCCCGACGGACGCTCGTTCCCCGCGGCCGTCAGCGTGGGGACCAAGCCGATGTTCGATGGCGCCGGCCCCGTGGCCGAGGCGCACCTGCTCGATGCGCCGGCGGGCGGAGCCGACGCCCTCCAAGGCCTGCCGGAGTACGGCTGGATCCTGCGCCTCGAGCTGGTCGCGTTCCTGCGCGACCAGGCCCGGTTCGAGTCGGTCCCCGCGCTGGTCGATCAGATCGGACGGGACTGTGCGCGGGCGCGCGGATTGCTCGGCCCGGCGCCCGCGGGGGCGCCACCGACGGAGGTCGCGGGATGTCGATGACGCCGGTGGACGCGGGCGGTGATTGGGTCTCCAGCACGGACCTCGACGCCCTCGTGGCGTGGCTGCGCTCGCGCCGGCGGGTCGTCGTGCTCACCCACGTCAAGCCCGATGGCGACGCCGTCGGCTCCACCCTCGCCATCGCGCGCGCCCTCAACCGGGCGGGGCGCGCCCCGGGCGGCTGGGGCGCCACGGCGATCCCGTGGTACGCGGGCCCGCTCCCGGACTGGTTCGCCGCCGTCGCCGCCGACACCCCCTTCGTGCACCTCGACCAGCAGGGCCTGCCCGCCGGCGAAGAGCCCGACGGCGTGCTCATCCTCGACACGGGAAGCTGGTCGCAGCTGCACGAGGTCGAGGAGTGGCTGCGCCCGCGCGTCGAGCGCGCCGCGCTCATCGACCAC
>CAYWOF010000483.1:0-2845 GCA_964459825.1 uncultured Phycisphaeraceae bacterium
CGTACGGGTCGCCGAGGGCGAACTTCGTCTGGAAGCAGATGTAGTCGTTGACGTTCAGGGTGCCGTTGTTGTCGCAGTCGGGGTAGCAGACGGTGCCGCCCTGCCCGGCGACGATCTTGAAGTTGTCGTAGTACGTGTTCGCCTGGTTGGCGCCGCCCATCCAGAGGTCGGCGTCACCGAAGTTGTGACCCGCCGGGATGGTCGAGGTGGCGACCTGCGAGCCGTTGAAGTAGAACGCGCACGTGTTGTTCGTGAAGTTGAGGGAGATTCGGTAGGAGTGCCAGGCGTTGCGCGTGACGGTGGCAGTCGTCTGGGTCGTGCCGACGCCGTTCCAGTAGTTCACGAAGTTCGTGTTGCTGACGCCGAGGAAGGTCAGACGGTCGAAGGGCGTGGAGCTGTAGATGTCGATGCCGGCCAGGCCGATCGTGCCGGAGGCGATGTACATGTCCCAGGTCACATCGACGACCGGCGTGCCCATGCCGACCGGGTCGAACGTCACGTCCTTCCACGTCCACTGCGACACCCCGCCGGACTGCGCCGCGTCGATCATCGCCGACTGTGCGCCCCCGTTGACGACGGACGTGGTGATCACCGACCACAGCGGCGAGGCCGTGCTGATCCAGCCGTCCTGCCCGGAGATGCCGAGCCCCGCGAAGAACGTGGGCTGCTCGAAGCCCGTCTCGTACACCGTCGTCTGCGCGTTCGCCGCGCCCGCCACGCCCAGCGTGAGCGCCATCGCCGCCAACTTCATCGTTCTCATTGAATCTCCCTTCCGGTTAAGAACTCAGGCTCGGGCCCGTGGCCACCGCGGGCCGCACCTTGCGGCCGCCGCCGGGTTGATGGTGCCTCGCCCCGACCGGAGCGAGCCTCCTGCCCAATGGCTATCCGACGTGGTGTGCGGCCTCGGTTCCTCCAACCTCCTGCCGGAGATCGAGTATAGGGGCCGATCGCCCGGCCGACCAGAGCTTCCACCCGAGAAGCCCCCGTCCTGGGCCGTTTCGGGGATGGTCAGGATCCCGGCAGGTGCTTCTCCATCCAGTCATCCTGGCGGAGGACTCCCGCCCGCTGGCGCCGGGCCCGGGCCTCCGATCGGCGCTGGGCGAGCCTGAACAGGCGACGGGCCAGCCTCGCGGGAACGCCGGAGAGCTCATCGCCCCCGGTCATCCCGGCGATCGATGCCGCCCAGCGCCGCGCATGGAGTCGAGGGAGTTCATCGTCGAGGGAGACGAAGACCTGGGAGGAGCCGGGATCGCCCTGCCGGCCGGCACGCCCGATAAACTGGCGGTCGATCCGCAGGGCGCCGTGCATCTCGGTGAGGATGACGTGCAGCCCGCCGGCCGCGAGGCTCGCGTCGTCGAGCCGTATGTCGGTGCCGCGCCCGGCCCTCTTGGTCGCGACCGTGACGGCGCCCGCGCGTCCGGCCTGGGCGATGAGGTCGGCCTCGTCCTTGTCGAAGTTGGCGTTCAGGACGCGATGGGCCACGCCGCGGGCCGAGAGGCGAGCGCTGAGGTGCTCGGAGGCCTCGATGGAGCGCGTGCCGACGAGGATCGGGCGCCCGGCCCCGTGCAGGCGGACGATCGACTCGACGATGCCGGCCCACTTGCGCTCGCCGGAGCGGAAGACGCGCGTGGGCCAGCGCTCGCGGACGACCGGCCGGTTGGTCGGGACGACGGTGACGGGGCGGTTGTAGACCCGCTGCATCTCGCCGGTGGCGTCGGCGGCGGTGCCGGTCATCCCGCACAGGAACGGGTAGCTCCGGAAGAAGCGCTGGAAGCTCAGGCGGGCGAGCGTCTCGCGGTCGGCGGTGACCTCCAGCCCCTCCTTGGCCTCGACGGCCTGGTGCAGGCCGTGCTCCCACGAGCGGTCGGGGAGGAAGCGCCCGGTGTACTCGTCGACGATCACCACGCGCCCGTCCACGACCTGGTACTGGTGCCCGCGCAGGTAGCAGTGGCGCGCGACGAGGGCCTGGCGCACGAGTTCCTCGGCGCGGCGCGGGGCGCGCCAGATGGGCTCGGCCAGCGCGCCGAACCGCTGCCCGGCCCGGTGGCGCCCGCGCGCCTTGAGCTCCGCCCGGCGGTGCAGGTGGTCGATCGTGTAGTCCGGGCCCTCGTCGAGGCTGGCGCCGATGGCGGCGGCCTGGCGGTAGACCTCCGCCATGTCGTCCTGGTGCCGGGCGCGCGCGATGATCAGGGGGACGACGCCCTCGTCGATGAGCACGGCGTCGGCCTCGTCCACCAGCGCCGCGCGCAGCCCGGGGATGAGCGGCCCGGCCCCGGCGCCGGCCAGGCCCTCGCCCCAGGCGCCGGCCGCCGCCAGCGCCTGCCGTCCGGCCCAGGCCGAGCCCAGGCGTCCGAGGCGGAGCTGGTCGCGCAGCCAGTCGGCGGTGATCTGCTTGGGCGTGCCGTAGACGATGGGCTGGGCGTAGATGCCCGCGCGCTCGGCGGGGTCCATCTCCTGCTGGATCGCGCCCACGCCCACGAGGCAGCGCTTGTAGACCCCGGCGCGCGAGGCCGCGTCGCGCCGGGCCAGGTAGTCGTTGACCGTGAAGACGTGCACGTGCCGGTGGCGCCAGGCCAGGATGGGAGCGGCGAGCGAGCCGGTGAGGGTCTTGCCCTCGCCGGTGAGCATCTCGACGATGCGCCCGTGCAGGAGGGCCAGCGCGCCCATGAGCTGGACCGGGAAGGCCTCCTCGCCGGTCTCGCGCCGGGCGATCTCGCGCACCAGCGCCAGCCAGCGCCGGGTCGCGCCCGCGTCCGCGCGCCGGGCGCGCGAGCGCACGGCCTCCTCCCGCGCCTCGGCCACTGCGTGGTCCAGCGCGGCCTCGGAGTGCCCGCGCAGGCCCGGG
>CAYWOF010000484.1:0-2826 GCA_964459825.1 uncultured Phycisphaeraceae bacterium
AGCAGGCCAACCTGCGCCTGCGCATGGCGGACCGGATGGCCTCGATCGGCACGCTCGCCGCGGGCCTCGGGCACGACATGAACAACGTGCTCCTGCCCGTGAGGGCCCGACTCAACGCGCTGCGGGCCGAGGGGGCCCGGGGGGAGCTTCCCGACACGTCGCTCCGGCACGTGGACGAGATCCGCAAGAGCATCACGTATCTGCAGCAGCTCGCCGATGGGCTGCACTTCCTGGCCATGGACCCCGACAAGGAGGACGCCGCGGGCGAGGCGACCGACCTCCGCCGCTGGTGGTCGCAGGCGGGCGTGCTGGTCGCCAAGGCGGTGCCCCGGCACGTGAGGGTCACCGCCTCGATCCCCCGGGGCCTGCCCCACATCCGAGTCGCCCCGCATCGGCTCACCCAGGCGATGCTGAACCTGGTCGTGAACGCGGGGGCGGCGATCCCGCCGGGGCGCAAGCGCCGGCAGGGGCACGTGCGGGTCTGGGCCGAGGCCCTGCCCGCCGGGGCCCGACCCATCGGGGGGGTCCGCCTGGGCGTGACCGACAATGGCCAGGGCATGACCCAGGAAGTCCGGCGCAGGGCCTTCGAGATGTTCTTCACGACCAAGGCCCGCGGGCTGGGAACGGGGCTCGGCCTGGCGCTCGTTCGGCGCGTCGTCGATCGCGCGGGCGGCACGGTGGAGATCGAGACGGAGCTCGGACGCGGAACCACCGTCGTGCTGACACTGCCCGCGGGTGGCCCCGTCGGGCCGGCGACCGGGCCGCACGCGACGGTGTCCGTCCGCGAGGGACGGGCCGGTGCCCTTCTGCACCAGATCCTCGAGGCGGGGGGCGCCCGGGTGGAGGAGGCGGACCAGCCGGGCCGGTCCGACCTGTGGGTGACCGAGCCGGGACCTCGGGCCCTGAAACTGGCCGCGGACTGGCGAGCCCGGCGGCCGGGGGGTGGGCTGGTGCTCCTGGGTCTTCCGCGTACGGGAGCGGCCTGGAGCGGACTGAGCCCCCTAATAATCCAGGACCCGAGCGACGTCGAGGACGTTCGGAGGGTGCTGGGTCAGGCCCTCGCGAGCCCCTGAGTGAGAACCCGCCGGTGAGCACGCCCGCGCCAGATCCCGCGCCCTTGCGAGCCACGCCGCTGCGGCGCCGATCGACGACAGCCCCGCCGTTGGACTCGACCGATGCCGGCGTTCGTGTGCTGTGCGTGGACGACCACGCGCTGCTCGTCGAGGGGCTCAAGGCCCAGTTCGCCATCGACAACCGGATCCGCGTGGTGGGGCACCTGCCCTCGGCGGAGGGCCTTCTGAACGAGGTCTCGCGTCTGCGCCCCGACGTCGTGCTCCTGGACATCGAGATGCCCGGCCCCGATGCCTTCGAGGCGGCCGATCGCCTGCACCAGATGCACCCGCGGGTGCGCACCATCTTCCTGAGCGCCCACGTGCGTGATGGGTACCTCTCCGCGGCGTACAAGTGCGGGGCGTGCGGCTATTTCTCGAAGGGGGACGAGCTGGAGGACATCGTCGCGGGGGTCGGGCGAGTGGCGCGCAGCCCGACCGGGACGTTCGTGATGGGGCCCAAGGTCCGTGAGCGGTGCGCGCTCCCAAGACAGGCGGCGCCCCGCCCCCGGGGCGACGACCGCCCGCCGAGGACCGCGATCGGCACGCTCACGCCGCGCGAGCTCGAAGTCCTGCGCCTCATCGGCAAGGGGCTCTCGCGCACCGAGATCGCCACCGAACTCTCCCGGAGCGCCAAGACGGTGGATGGGCACCAGGATCGCCTGATGCGCAAGCTGGGCGTGGAATCCCGGGCCGAGCTGGTCCGCCTGGCGATCCGCGAGGGTCTGGCCGAGGCCTGATCGTGCACCGGGAAGGCGTGGCACGCCCTCCGGCGCGCCGGCGCGCTCCGCGTCCGAGAACCATGCCCGAAGCCGAACGCCCGAACGTCCATCGCGGGCGAGACGCGCGGGCCCGGAGTTGCGGCGCTGGCCGCACCTTGGCAGAATGGCCGGGCGTTCTCCGCGCGCCGCCGTCCGAGCTTGGCGCGCTTCGGTGCGCCGGAGGGCAGGGCCGTTGGGCGAGCACACGTCGGATCTGACCGGACTGCTCGGGGCGCTGGAGCGGGGCGAGGCGGGCGCCGAGAGTCGCCTGTTCGAGGCGGTGTACGACGAGCTGCGCCGGATGGCCGCCGGGATGATGGCCCGTGAGGGGCCCGGCCGGACGCTCCGCGCCACGGACCTGGTCCACGAGGCTTACCTGCGCCTGGTTCCGGAGGGGGGGAGCGCGGCGTGGGAGAGCCGCGCCCACTTCTTCGGGGCCGCGGCGGAGGCGATGCGCCGCATCCTGGTGGACCGCGCGCGGGCGCGCGCCCGACTCAAGCGTGGAGGGAACTGGTCGCGCGTGGACCTGGAGGCCGTGGACACCGGGGAGGACTCCGACCCCGGCCCGGTGCTGGCCCTCGATGGCGCCTTGGCCCGGCTCGAGGCGTTCGACGAGCGTGCGGCCGAGATCGTCAAGCTCCGGTGCTTCGTGGGGCTGACCATCGCGGAGGTGGCCCAGGCCCTCTCGCTCTCGACGCGCACCGTCAACCGCGACTGGCTGGTGGCCAAGGCCTGGCTCAAGGGGGAGCTCGCGCCGGGGAGCGGGGAGCCGGCCGAGCGCCGGGGGCCGGAGCCGGAGGACGCATGACCCCGGAGCGCTGGCGGCGCGTCAAGGAGCTCGTCAACGATGCCCTGGAGGCGGCGCCGGCGGAGCGCGCGGCGCTGGTGCGCGAGCGGTCGGGCGACGACGAGTCCGTGGCGCGCGAGGCCCTGCGCCTGCTGGCGCTCCACCAGAC
>CAYWOF010000485.1:0-2233 GCA_964459825.1 uncultured Phycisphaeraceae bacterium
TCTCCACGACCCGGCGCTCGGCCTCATCCACGACCCGGAAGAGGCGGTTGCCGCAGATGAACTCCTCGGGCGATGGACCCAGGGGCCGGCCCGAGACGATCGACGTGGCCAGCGGGTAGAACGGGCCCTGGTCCTCGATCATCCGGCGATCGAGTCTCTGGATCCCCGCGTCGGCAGCGGAGGCGAAGGCCGCCGCGCAGTCCGGTCGGCAGAAGCGCAGATCGCGCCCCTCCAGCACCCGGTCGATCGTCTCGCCCCGCGCGCCCAGCGCGCCCTCGCAGTGGGCGCACTCGTCGAGGTAGTACGCGTCGCCCACCATCCCGCTCTCGGCGCGCGGCTCGGTCCGGGCACGCGCGGGCGGGGTGGTCGCGGACTCCCGGCTGGGGGATGCGCAGCCGGAGAGCGCCGCGATCGCCACCGCCGCGAGCAGCACTCCGCCCGGACGGACCCCGCGACCCCAGGGGCGCGTGCCATCCCCGCGAGAACCCGGCCAATCGAGGTGGATCATCCCCCACCACTCCTTTCGCGACGCTCGCGCTGGCGCTGGACCCGGAGCTCGCCGATCGCGGCGTAGCCGAGGGGCCCCGCGCCGCCCGCCTCGCGGACCCTGGCCTCGGCGCCGGAACGATCGGCGAAGGCGACGATGCCCGAGGCCATGGGCGTGTGGATCGCCTCGCTCTGGATGAACGCCGCCCGGGCCGCGGGCACCCAGGCGCGCGTGCCGTGATCGCGGACATAGCGCTCCACCACCGTCGGCGCGGGGTCCTCGCGCTCGATCTCGAGCATGCACCCGATGTCGTCGAAGTGCTGCGCCTCGCGGGTCCCCCGCACCTCGATCAGGCGCGCAGCGCTGCACCGGTCCTCCATGATGAGCATGCCGCACTCGACGCACTCGTCGCGCCCGAGACGGACCTCGGGCGGGCCGATCCCGGCGTCGCCGCCGCAGGCCACGACGGTCGCCGCCAGGACGATCACGAGCGTGGGATTCGTGGCCCGGGAGCGTCTCACAGGGGCGACCTCCTCCGGAAGATCACACCCGCCAGGACCAGCGGGAGGACCAGCCACGCACCGAGCGCCGCCGCGAAGATCGCGTGCAGCCGATCGCCGTAGGTGTCCGTGGCGTAGAGCCCCGCGGGCCCGAGGACGTCGAGGGACGCGTCGGCGGCGTGGAGGGACCACATCTTGAAGACCTGGAGCGGGTTGGCCAGTGTGATCAGGAACAGGTGCTCGATGCGGACGCGGAAGGCCAGCGTTCCCGCCATCAGGCCCAGGTCGGTCACGAACACCAGGAAGAGCCACACGAAGACGGCCGTGCCCATGGCCACCGAGGCCCTCCGGGCCAGGACGGACACGAGCATCCCCACGCTCAGCATGGAGAGGGCCAGCCCGAAGGCCAGGCCCGCCAGCCAGAGCAGGCTCTCCGGGCGGCTTCCGGCGCCGTTCCAGGCCAGGATGCCCGCGCACACACCCAGCCCCAGGCAGATGCAGGCCAGCAGCGAGGCGCCGAGTCCCAGGTACTTGCCCAGGAGCAACTCCCAGCGCGACACGGGCTGGGCCAGCACGTACGCGAGCATGCCGCGCTCGCGATCGGAGGCGATCGCGCCCGCGCCGGCGGCGAGGGCCATCAGGGGCACGACGAGGAGGACGAGATTGATGAGCCCGGCCGTGGTCCGGCCGAATCCCGAGAGCCCGGAGCCGCCCGCGCTCGCGGAGGAGACATAGGAAACCGCGAGACCGAGGGCGGCGAAGGCGAGGCTGTAGAGCGTGAACCAGCGGCTGCGGACGGCGTCGCGCAGCTCCCGGTGGGCGATCGTCAGGATGTTCCGGAGCACGCCGGGGGGGGCGAGCGTCACGGGAACCGCTGCGACCGATGGGAGAGCGCTCATGGGTGGGCCTCCGTGGCGGGCGCCCGTTCGGCCGACACCAGCTCGAAGTCCTCGACCGGGAGCCGGGCCTCGGCGAGCACGCGGAGCGGCGCCGCCTTCTGCGCACTGGGAACGGGCACCAGCAGCCCCACGCCGTTGTGGATCGGACGGAAACCGTGGGTCCGGAGCAGTTCCAGCGCCGCGGTGCGCGCACCGACGGGCATGTGCAGGTGCAGGATCGTCGCCGTGCCGAGGCGGTCGAGGAACCGGTCCGCCGGGACCTCCTCGGTGATGCGCCCGCGCTCGAGCATGACCACGCGGCGCGCCAGGGCGGTGACCTCCTCGGCCCGGTGCGAGGCGAAGAGGAG
>CAYWOF010000485.1:2243-2799 GCA_964459825.1 uncultured Phycisphaeraceae bacterium
TCCGGCCCCGCACGGCCAGGCCCGAGAGGAGCCCGACGAGTTCCTCGCGCCCGCACGCGTCGAGGCTGGCCGTCACCTCATCCAGGATGAGCACGGGGGGATCGCCGATGAGGGCGATCGCGAGGGCCAGGCGCTGCTTCATGCCCCCCGACAGCTCGCGGATGCGCTTCTCATTCTGGCCGGCAAGCCCCACTCGGGCCAGAACATCGTCGGTGCTGGGGACGGGCACTCCCTTGAGGCGCGCGAAGAGCCGGATGGCCTCGCCGGCGCGCAGGTCGTCGTAGAACCCGAGCTCCTGCGGCACGTAGCCGATCAGACGCCGGGCCCGCTTGCCCTGGCGGGCCGCGTCGAGGCCGCCGATGCGGATCGAGCCCCGGTAGCGCAGCAGGCCCAGCACGCACCGGATGACCGTGGTCTTGCCGGCGCCGTTGGCGCCCCAGAGGGCCACCGAGTCCCCGGGGGCGAGGTGGAGCGACAGGTCGCTCACCGCGGTGGCGCGCCCGAATCGCTTGGAAAGACGCTCGATGCGGATCATGCTCCACCTCCCGCGGGCGCG
>CAYWOF010000486.1:0-220 GCA_964459825.1 uncultured Phycisphaeraceae bacterium
CGTCGTCGTGGGCGGCGAGGGCGCTGGCGGCGCCATCGACGCCGGCGCCGAGGGGAGCCCAGGCCAGCCCATCCCAGGAGGCGACGCGTCCGGCGCCCGCGCCGCCGGCGGTGGTGAAGGCGCCGGTGGCGTAGAGGGCGGCCCCGGTGCCGTCGTTCCAGAAGATCGGCAGAGAGTCGTGGAGGGAAATAGGGGAGGAGTCGGGGGTCCAGGGGGGCGA
>CAYWOF010000486.1:230-2798 GCA_964459825.1 uncultured Phycisphaeraceae bacterium
GCGCGTTGCCGGTGCTGCCCAAGCCGGTGCCGAGGGCGAACCAGGCGGCGCCGTCCCAGCGCGCGATGCGGCTGGCGGGGATGCCGGCGGTGGTGAACGAGCCGGTGACGTAGAGGGACTGTCCCGTGCCATCGTCGTAGACGGCCAGCGCGTTGCCGGTGCTGCCGATGCCCGCGCCGAGGGACGACCACGCGGTGCCGTTCCAGCGGGCGATGCGGTTGGCGGGGGTTCCGCCGGCGGTGGTGAAGGCGCCGGTGGCGTAGAGGGCGGCGCCGGTGCCGTCGTTCCAGACCTCGAGGTCGTTGACGGTGCTGGAGACGCCGTTGACCGTGGTGACGATGAGGGGAGACCAAGCGGCGCCATCCCAGCGCGCGATCCGGTTGGCGATGCCGGCGGTGCCGCTGATCACGGTGAAGGAGCCGGCGGCGAAGAGGCGGGGGCCGGCGCCCTCGTCGAACGCGGCCAGGGCGTTGACGGGCCCGGAGAGGCCCTGGGCCAGGTCGTGGAAGGCGGCGCCGTCGAAGCGGGCGACGCGCCCGACGCGCAGGCCATCGGCGCGCGTGAAATCCCCGGCGAGGAAGAGCGAGCGTCCGGCGCCGTCGTTGTGGTCGAGGAGGTCGATCACGTCCCCGTTGGGGCCGCGCCCGAGATCGGAGAGGTAGTCGCCGTTCCACGCGGCGAGGCCGGGGGCGGGGCGTCCCGAGCCGGTGGAGGTGAAGGCGCCGCCGGCGATGAGGCGCCCGGGGGCGGGTCCGGCGCCGTCGGGATCGAAGGGGTTCAGGGCGGCGACGGTGCTCGAGAGGCCATCGTCGAGGGTGGTCCAGGCGGAGCCACCCCACTTGGCGAGGCGCTCGGCGGGGGCGCCGCCGGCGGAGGTGAAGGTGCCGCCGACGAAGAGGCCGGGGCCGTAGGGATCGGTGTAGGCCCGGAGGGCCCGGACGGAGTTGTTGACCCCGCCGCCGACATCGGCGAAGGCGGAGCCGTCCCAGCTGGCGAGGCGGTTGGCGGAGGTCATGCCGGCGATGGTGAAGTCGCCGCCGATGTAGAGGCGGGGCGGGTTCCCGCCGGGACCGTCGGGGTCGAAGGTCTCGAAGGCGCGGACGGTGTTGTTGGTGCCGTCGCCGATGGGGGTGAGGGAGGTGCCGTCCCACTGGGCGAGCCGGTTGGCGGTGGCGCCGCCGGCCATGGTGAACTGTCCGCCGATGACGAGCGTCTGGCTGGAGCCGTCGGTGATCACGCCGAGGGCGAGGACGGTGTTGTCCGTGCCGACATCGACGGCGGACCAGGCGGCGCCATCCCAGCGGGCGATGCGGTTGGCCGTCACGGCGCCGGCGGTCGTGAAGGCGCCGCCGACGAAGAGCGTCTGGCTGGAGCCATCCTGGATGACGGCGAGGGCGTTGCCGGTGCCGCCGATTCCCGTGCCGAGGGGCTGCCAGAGCGTGCCGTCCCACCGGCCGATGCGGGAGAGGGGGACGCCACCGGTCTGGGTGAAGGCGCCGGTGGCGTAGATGGCGGGTCCGCCTCCGTCATCGAAGAGTTCGACGTCGTTCACGGCGTTGTTGAAGCCGGCGCCGAGGGCGGTCCAGCGGGCGCCGTCCCAGCGGGCGACGCGGTTGGCGGGGGTGGTGCCGGCGGTGGTGAAGGTGCCACCGACCAGCAGGGTCTGGCTGGAGCCGTCCTGGATGGTGAGCAGGGCGTTGACCGTGCCGTTGGCGGAGCCCTCGTTGAATCGATCCCAGAACTCGGGGGTGCAGAGCTGGGCGTCGGCGGCGAAGGCCGCGGCACCGATGGCGATGGCGGGAACGGACCACTTGGGGCGCATGGGGCCTCCCTCTCTCGTGTGAAACCGGGGTGTGATTCTCTCTCTGGGTGCAACTTATCGGGCCCCGTCGAGGGAGTCAATGGGCGGACCGTGGATTGGGCGGTGTCGACGCCGGCGTTGCGGGACGGCGACGAGGTGGCGTCCACGCAGCACCCGGGGCGGGGTCGGACGGGCCGGTGGCGCGGCGTCGGCGTCGTCCGGCGGGAGCGGGGGCGGCGGCATGTCGGTTGTAGGGGGATCGGGCGGGGAGACAGGGGGCATCGATGGCGGCGAGAGGGGAGAGATCACGCACCGGGCGCGGCCTTGCCGCGCCGGTGCGGTTTCCGCGGGGGCTCGGGGCCTTCGTGGCGGGCGGGGCGATGGTGATGGCCCTGGTGCCCGGGGGATGCACCGGCGAGCGTCGGACCTTGGTAGCTCCGGCACCGGCGACAGCGGGGGCGGACCGGGGCATGGCCCAGGGCACGGCCTGGGAGCTCGTCCTTGACGGTCCCGCGGCGGGTGCGATGAACCGGTGGGACGGCGGGGCGTGGGCGCCGGAAGGGGCCCGCCGGGACGTGGCGCTCAGCGCCGATGCCGCCACGATCGCCCCGACCGAGGGGGTCTGGTCGCGACCGGAACGGCCGTCCTGGTATTACCCCTATCGGGTCACTCTTCCGCACGGTGCGGACCAGGTCCTGATCCTGCGCCAGGGCCGGGATCGGTCCCGGTGGTGGCGGAGCTGGCGTTAGTTAGCCCCCTCAAGAGAC
>CAYWOF010000487.1:0-2788 GCA_964459825.1 uncultured Phycisphaeraceae bacterium
CGCTCTGTGGGCCCCCCCCCCGCGGGGGGGTTGCTACAATTCCGCGGTGGCCCCCCCCCCCGGGGGGGGGGGGGGGGGGGCGTCGGGGGTGGGGTCGCCGGGGGCGGGCACGGAGCTGGCGCTGCTGACGGCGGAGGTGCCGCTGCAGTACGTGGTGCGCGACGTGGAGGCGTACGAGCGCCTGGGCCCGCCGGAGATGCGGGACGGGCTGCTGACGGCGGTGGCGCAGCGCGAGGCGATGCGGTTCATGGCGTCGATGTCGGCGACGGACGTGCTGGCGCGCCAGCGCAAGGAGCTGTCGGCCCAGCTGCGCCAGCGGATCGAGGGGGCGTTCGCGCGTCTGGGCCCGGACGGGCGGGGCGCGGGGGTGGAGGTGGTGTTCCTGGGGGTGGCGGGGGTCCACCCGCCGCGCGACGCGAGCGTGGCGCGGAACTTCGAGCTGGTGGTGGCGGCGGAGCAGCGCTACCACGCGAAGCTGGAGGGAGCGCGGGCCGACGCGATCAAGACGCTGACGGACGCGGCCGGGAGCGTGGAGCAGGCGGGGGAGATCGTGCGTCGGATGGAGGCGCTGGAATCGGCCAAGGCGGGGGGGGCGGACGAGGCGGCGCTGGCGCCCCTGCGCCTGGGGGTGGTGGAGCGGATCCAGGGGGCGGGCGGCCGGTCGGCGGCGCTGATCCACGCGGCCAGCGCGGACCGCTGGCGGGCGCACATGGGGGCGCGGGCGCGCCTGTCGGCGTACCAGGGGCAGCTCCAGGCGTACACGGCGGCCCCGCAGCTCTACCGGGCGACGCTGTACTTCGACGCCATCCTGGAGGCGATGCGGGGCGCGCGGGTGTTCATCACGGACGCGGGGCCGGGCCTGCACCTTCGCCTGAACGTGGAGGACCCGGCGACATCGCTCGAGACGTTCAGCAAGGGTCCGGAGGACGGTCAGTAGGGTCGGCGCGGGCGCGGGGTGCGCCCCGGTCGAGGAGCAAGGCGTGCGACGAGGCATCATCTACCTGGTCACCGGCGTGTTCGTGCTGGCCCTCGTGGCCCAGACGATGTTCTACAGCGTGCGTTTCACCGAGGCCGCCGTGGAGACGACGCTCGGGAGCGCCGACGAGACCGACGTGCAGCGGACGCCGGGGCTGAAGTTCAAGTGGCCCGATCCGTTCCAGTCGGTCACCAAGTACGACACGCGGGTGCGCTTCCTGCGCCAGCGGATCGAGCAGCAGCAGACGGCCGACGACCGGCAGCTGGTCATCGAGGCGTTCTGCACGTGGCGGGTGAGCAACCCGCTCGGGTTCTTCAAGAGCTTCTCGAGCGCCGGGTCGCGCGCGGCCGACCACTACGCCAAGGCCGAGTCGGACGTGCTCTCCAAGAACCTGCGCAGCGCGCTCTCGGAGGCGAGCAAGTACCGCATCGCGGACCTGTTCACGGCCGATCCGGAGGCCGGCAAGCTGACCGAGCTGGAGGGCAGGATGCTCGAGTCGCTGCGCGGGACGGTCGGCGCCGCGACGGGGATCGAGGTGGTGGCGGTGGGGATCAGCCGCATCGAGCTGCCCGAGGAGACGACCAAGGCGGTCTTCGAGTCCATGAAGGCCGACCGGGCGCGCCTGGTGCGCGAGCTGGAGAGCAAGGGGGACGCCGAGGCCCAGGCGATCACCTCGGCGGCGGAGAAGGACGCCGAGCGCATCAAGCAGTTCGCCGAGGCGTACGCCAAGGAGATCCGGGCGCGCGGGGACACGGAGGCGGCCCAGTACGTGGCCCAGATGAACGAGAACCCGGAGCTGGCGGTGTTCCTGAGCCAGATCGAGTTCGTGCGCGAGGCGCTGGGCAAGCGGATGACGATGATCTTCAGCACCGACATGCCGGGGTTCGAGCTCTTCTCGCCCAGCGCCCTGCACCGGGCGGCGCCGGGGCGCGTGCCCGGCGTGGGCGGGATCATGAACCTGGACAACCCGGCCGAGGCGCTGCGCCGGACGGCGGGCCCGGTCGAGGGCGAGGGCGCGCCGGGGGGCGGGCGATGAGCCGCGGGTCTGCCCTGCTCCCGGACGAGCGCCCGATCCGGCCGGTGGCGTCCGACGGGCACCACCCGGCGGTGGTGACGCTCGGGACGGCCCGGGGCGAGGCGGACGGGGCGCGCCTGGACCCGGCGAACCAGTCGCTGGCCGAGGCGCTGCGGATCACCTACGGGCTCATCCAGGTCTCGATGGTGATCCTGTTCGGGCTGTTCGTGCTCAGCGGGTTCCAGTCGGTGCAGGCCAACGAGAGCGGGATCCGCCTGCTCTTCGGGCGCAAGACCGGGGACAACCTGCCCCCGGGGCTCCAGTTCGCGGCGCCCTACCCGGTCGGCGAGCTGGTGAAGGTGGGCACGGACTCGAAGTCCGTGGACGTCAACGAGGCGTTCTGGCCCCGGCTCACGCCCGAGCAGTCACAGTGGAACCTCCAGCAGCTGGCCACGCTGGGCAAGTTCAGCCTCACGCCGGGGACCGACGGGTCGCTCATCACGGGCGATCTCAACATCGCGCACGCGCGCCTGAGCGTGCGCTACCGGCGCGAGCGCCCGGGCGACTTCGTCCAGAACATCCTGGCGGAGGACGAGGAGGAGATCGTGCGGGCGGCGGCGCAGCGCGGCGTGCTCCAGGCCGTCGCGACGATGACGATCGACGACCTGCTCAAGGAGTCGTCCAGCGACCGGGGATCGGTGGCGACGCGGGCCCGCGAGCTGGCCCAGGACCTGCTCGACCGCATGGACTCGGGCCTGGTGATCGCCCAGCTTACCATCAACGACAAGACCCCGCCC
>CAYWOF010000488.1:0-2785 GCA_964459825.1 uncultured Phycisphaeraceae bacterium
GTCGGCGTCGCGATGCGCGGGGGCGCGGTCACGCCCGGGCGTGCCACGCTCGAGCCGGAGGGCGAGCCGACCGACATGCGGGACGATTGCGCCGCGCGCGAGGGGAACCGGGTCGAGGGGCTCGGCGCCGCGGGACGCGCGACGGGCGCCGACCGGGTCTGGGGACGCGGCGCGGGGCGCCGGCTGCTCGGGGGCGGGTCGCTCGCCCAGGTGGGGGTCGCGCCCGCCAGCGCCATGAGCGCCGCGCACGCCCCGACCAGCGCGCCACGACCGAACCAGCCGCTCGAACGCAAGTCCGTTGAATGACGTCTCTTGTTCATTTCCAGCACCCCTTCCCCGACCGGCGAACAACCCCGCCGCGCTCTCACCTCAGTGCGCCGAGCAGCCGGTCGCACAGCGGACCGTCGATTCCCTGGGCCCGCGCCCTCTCGACCATCCGGATCGCCACCGACAATCGACCCTCTCCCTGCGCCACGACCGCCGCCGTCAGCCACGCCGCCGAGATGCCGACCCGGTTGGCGTACAGCGACACTCGGGTGAAGATGCGGCGCAGCTCGCGCTCGCCTCCAGGCAGCGCGCCGGGCACCAGCGGGTAGTCGGCCAGCGCGGGCGCGGCGCGATAGGCCCGCGCGATGGACGCCACGCCTTCCGGCACCTTGCCGTCGGCCAGGAGCGCCAGACCCAGGGCCCGCAAGGCGCCGGCGTCCGTCGGATCGGCGTCGAGGTGACGCGTGTAGGCCCTGACCGCCTCGTCGTACCGGCCCTCGAGCAGGAACGCATCCCCCTGCTCGCGATCCGTCAACGGCGCGGCGGGCGGGGCGACGGCGGGTGCGGGCGCCGCGGGCGCGGACGGCGCGCCCGTGTACAACGCCGGATCCACGGGCGCGTAGTACCCGTCGATCGTGTCGTAGTGGTAGTCATCCCACCCGTAGAACCAGCCCGCGTAGCCATAGGACGGGTAGCAGTACGTGGGCCAGCACGAGTTACGCCGAGCCTCGAACTCGCGCGCGGCGACGACCGTTTCGGGACTCGGAATCCCCACATCCCTCGGGAGCGAGGGCCACGAAGCGCCCGAGCCCCCCGGCGCCAGCGCCGAGGCCAGCGAGCCGCCGCCAAGCACGAACGCCAGGCTCCACCTGTCTCCCGTGTACGCGCCGGCGGCCGTGAAGCCCGTCTGCTCGAACCAGCCGCGCTCGAGCCCCAGGAACTGCGTCTCCACGCCCGTTCCCAGCCCGCCAACGCCCCCACGCAATCGGGGGAGCAGGCCCTCGACGTCGCCGGGCAGCCCGACCGGCGCCGAGACAGCGCCAGCCCCCGGCGATGACCGGATCGCGGGCGCATCGGCCCCCGCCGCGATCGCCCGGCGCTGCGCTGTCGCACGACTGGTGAACGGGCTCCGGTGCGGCAGGCCCATGCGCCCGCCACCCACACCGGACGAGCCACCGGATGGCCCCAGGAGCGATCGCCCGGTGATCACACGCTGGCCCAGCGCGGGGCTGGCCCCTGCCGCGAGCAGCGTCGCGCACATCACCAACACGCGCAGGCCGCTCGTTGTCAGCCGAGAGGTCATCTGAGCCTCCTTGCGCGGGCCGCCCGCGCGAACCGGCAGCGTCCATTCCATCCGCCCATCCCCGTTTGTTCAGTAATTGTAGGGCGGTCTGGCCGTACGGGCTGCACTGGGTTTGACGCCCGAGGATGGTCCGCGTGCCCGAAACCGGCGCGGTGTGGCAATGCCGCACATTTTCCTAACGATCTCAGGGATGGTCCCGCCACCACCCCCCGAGCAGCCGGTCGGCAACGTCGGAGTACACGGCCCGCAGGCTCTCCGAGGGGAGCGCCAGGCCCCTGAGCCGCGGGGACGAGTGCTCATCGTGCCGGGAGGGGTCGACCATCGTCAGGTCGGGGTCGGCGATGGGCGATGGCCCCTCGTGCTCCGTCTCGAGGAGGGTTCGGAGCGCCCATAAGCGGCTGGCGTAGAGCTCGAAGGCCGCCTCCGGGCCGCTGGCCTGGGTTGCCTTGGGGTGGTCGGGGTTGGCCTTGGCGGGCGAGAGGTGGTCATCGGTGGTGACGATGTCCGAACCGAAGAGCAGGCGCCCCTGCCAGCGCGCGAAGAACTCCCGGGCCCGCGCCGGCTCGTGGCGCGACAGCTCGCGCACCTGCCAGCGCGTCGCGGAGGTGTCCAGGCACAGGTTGGGGTGGCGCGAGAGCAGCCCGTCGAGGAAGTCCAGGTCCTCGGGCCATCCGCCCATGTGGGCGGCGATCCAGGGCGACGGGTAGAGGTCCAGCATGCGCTCGAGCCCGATGTAGTGGTCCGCCTTGACGCCGTACCGGCTGCGGTCGGCGTACCGGGTCGCGAACCAGGTGTCGGGGTCGGCGACGTGGACGAGGAACATCATCCCCAGACTCGCGCCGAGGTCGCAGATGCGCCGGCGCCACGGCGAGTCGATCGCCCACAGGTCGTCGGCCCCGGACGGATCGAGGTCGCGCAGGCGCGGGCTCGACCAGATCTTGAGCATCCGCGCGCCGAACTCATCGTGGAAGCGGGCGATCGCCTCGAGATAGCCCTCGCGCTGGGCGCGGGCCCGGTCGGGGTCGCTCCAGCTCGGCACCGCGATGAAGCGCACCGAGTCGCCCAGGGCCGCGCGCACGGCCGGCGCGTGCGCCAGCTGGGTCATGCTGTAGCTGAGCGTCACCCCGTACGCGCGCCGGGCCTCGTCGTAGACCCGCGCGGCGCCCGCCCCGGCGATGTGGCAGTGGGCATCGACAATCGGCGCCGGCGCCGGCC
>CAYWOF010000489.1:0-2779 GCA_964459825.1 uncultured Phycisphaeraceae bacterium
CAACGGCTTCGACATGATGCAGCCCGTCAACTGGGTCGGCGATGTCCTCCCCAACGCGGGGGACATCGCCCGGATCGCCACCGGGGGTCCCGCCCTGAGCATCGGCGCCTCGCAGACCTTCGCGTGCATCGCGCTCGAGATCGTCCCCGCCACCGGCACGCGCCTGGTGACCATCAACGGGACCCTGAGCATCGGCGGACCCGAGGACACGGTCATCGGCGCCGGCGCGACCCTCACCGCCGCCGGCGGCGACATCGAGGGCCTCGGAGCCGTCAAGGTCCAGATGGGCGGCGCCCTCAACCTCACGAGCGCCAGCGATGTGCGTGCCGGTGGGCAGATCTCCAACCTCGGAACGCTCACCGTGAGCGGGGCGGGCGCCCGGGTGCTGCGCGACATCACCAACAACGGGCTCGCGCAACTCTCGCAGCTCTCCCTCGGCGGCGGCGCGTTCTTCGGCAACGACCTCTTCGGCACCACCCGCCTGCTGGGCGGTTCCTTCGTCGGGCTGGTCAGCGGCCAGACGCTGGGCACCGAGGCGTTCCTCAACGCCGGCCTCACCGAGTCCATCGGCACGGCCACCACGTTCTTCAACATCAACGTCCCGTTCGACAACATCCTCGGCACCCTCCTATCGAGCGTCGGCACGCTCGTGCTGAACGCGGGCCCGAGTTTCAACCGGGAGGGGGCGACCATGGAGGCCGCGCCGGGGGCGACCCTTGTCCTCAATCCCTTCGGCACCAACGCCTCGGTCACGCACGAGGCCGGCTCCACCCTGATCGCCGATGGCATCATCCGCCTGCAGAACCAGCACCCCGTCTCCTCGACGACGGAGCACCCCACCCTGTGGACCGGCACGGGCGTGCTCCAGGTCGGCCCCAACGGAACGGCCGACTTCCAGGACCCGTTGACCGTCCAGGCGACCACCCTCCGTGTGGAGAACAACGGCTTCATCGCCGGACCCGGCGCCGCCTCCACCAACGGCACGCTCGAGCTGCGGGATTCGGCCCGCATCACGGGCACGGCCATCGTCCTGCCGATCGGACGCCTGCTCATCACCGGGAGCAGCCTCCTCATGTCCGGGAGCGGGCGGCTCATCAACCAGAGCCTGGACCCGGGGAATGGCTGGACCCCTCCCGTCGGAACCCACCAGACCTGGCAGTTCGCGAACGGCGCCACCTTCGAGAACCAGGGCAAGTTCACGCTCGCCGTGAAGGCCACCACCCTGGCGCGCGCGTTCACCGTCAGCACCGGCACCATCCTCAACACCGGCGAGTTGATCCTCACCAGCACCGGGCTGCCGCTCATCACCTCCGCGGGCATCACGCTCGATCAGCGCGGCACCCTCCGCGTCCAGTCCGGCGGGCTCGACGCCGATGGGCCCATCTCCCAGATCGTCGGGAGCCGGCTCACCGCGGGCGACTGGCGGGTGACCGGTCCGGCATTCATCGATTCCACGGTCAAGGTGGGGATCGTGGGCGCGGGCGCCAAGGTCCAGTTCTCGAGCAACGCCGACGCCTCCCGGTTCCTCAAGAACAACGGCAACGTCGAGGTCGAGTTCAACGGCCAGCTCGTCCTCTCCCAGAACAACGCCTCCACCACGGGCGCCCTGGCGCAGCGCGGCGCGCTCGCGCTCGGCCCCGCGAGCCAGTACTCCGCCGCGTCCATCGTCCTGCACCCGACCAGCACGACCAGCTTCGAGATCGCCGGAACCAGCTCCGTCCAGAACGGCCGTCTGGCGGCGACGGGCCCCGCCACTCTCGGCGGCGCCGCGACCATCTCGTTCAGCCCGGGGTTTACGCCGGCCAACGGCAACGAGTTCACGCTCCTGACCAGCTCCGCCAACGGCGGCATCTGGTCGATGACCAGCCTCCCGGACCTCTCCGCCCTGGGCCTGCAGGCCGCGCTCGTGTACCTGCCCACCCTGGTCAAGCTGATCGTGCAGAGCGCGCCCTCACCCCTCAACACCTGGGTCGCCCTCGGCGATGCGACCTCCTGGTTCAACGCGGCCAACTGGAGCCTCGGCCACGCACCCATGGCGGGCGAGCGCGTCTCCATCCCCGATCTGCCGGCCACGCCGGAGGTCGTCTTCAGCAACCCCGGAGCGCCCGTCGAGGTCCGCAGCGTTCAAGCGGCGGAGTCGATCCGGCTCGCGCTCGGCATCCTGCGCGTGACCGGCGAGGAGCCCTCTTCCCTCACCTCCGTGATCGTCGAACCCGGCAATCGCCTCGACACCGACGGCCCGGGCCCGTACGCCTTCACCCAGGCCGACATCGCCGGCGCCCTCGGCGGAACCAGTGCCGCCAAGGTCATCCACCTCACCCTCCGCCACGGCGCGCGCCTGGAAGGCGGCGACAAACAGGTGTCCGCCGGTCTCGCCTTCGCCGGAGGCGCTCCCGGCGGCCACAGCGACTACACCATCGCCTCCGACCTCACCCTGAACAGCATCCTCGTCACCTTCACGCCGGGCACCCACTCGGTCGGCCTGGATTCCGTCGCCGTCGCCCTCACCGGCGCGACGACCTGGACCGGCGACGGAATCCTGGAGCTCTACGGCGTCGCCGGCATCAACACCGTCAACGCCGGCGCCCACCTCACCAAGCAGGGTGTCGGCACCCTCGACATCGCGCCCAGCGGCATCGTCCAGTTCGTCCAGATCCCGGGCACCACCATCGACGTGCAGGAGGGCTGTATCTCCTTCCGTGGCGGCGGCAACTTCGGCGGCACGCTCACGGGCGCGCCCGTCGGCGAGATCCACTTCGACGGTGCCACGACGCTCCAG
>CAYWOF010000490.1:0-2740 GCA_964459825.1 uncultured Phycisphaeraceae bacterium
CCACACCCCGATCCCTTGCAGCGCCCCAGCTCGACCTCCCACGCGGGGCGCTCCCCCGCGCGCCGCCGGATGGCCCAGCGCCACGCCGCGGCCGAGATCTCCCCGCGCTCCCACACCGGTCGGGCGAGCAGGGCCAGGGCCCGGCCCGAGGCGGCCGCCAGTTGCAGCCGGCGCGTGGCGCCCATGTCCAGCCCGCTCCCATCGGCGATGACGCATCCCACCGCCCCGGAACGCAACGCGGCATCGATCGCCCACACGCGCGATGCCACATCCGGCGTCTCGACGAAGATCGATCGCCGCAGAAGCCCCAGCCCGGCGAGCACGGGCGGGTACACGCGGCATCGGCGTCCGATCCACAGCACCACGCCGCCGGGCTCGGCGCGCACCGCCCGCGCCGCCAGGTACGCGAGGATCGTCAGGACCGGGGTCCAGTCTCCGCCCTCGGGCGGCGTCCCTCTCCGACCCACCATTCCGCCTCGCCGAGGCGGATCGCGGAGAGGGGCGCCGACCCGAAGACCGCCCGGGCCATCCTCCTCCGGCCCGAGCCACTCGTGAATCACTCCCCGCGCCAGCCCCATACCCCACCCCGAATCGACGGGGGGCACCTCCTGCGCGACGCCATGCCGCTCGGTCATCCCCTCCAGCACCCGCGCCGCGGCCGCCCAGCGGAGAGGGGCGTTGGTCTCAACGGGCTCTCGACCTGTCAGAAGCATTCTGTTAGGATAATACCGAACAAAATCCTTCGTGACAAGCGAAATACCTAAAAATTTCCGATCCGGCTTCGGTGTCCCAACCTATTGAGCTGCAATAGGTTCGACGCACCTGGCATCCTCGTGGGCCGGACTGTTGACCCAGGTGCTCACCGGATAGGCCTCCACATCCGCTCCCGCATACGGGCGGAGCAGCGACTCGACCCGGGACACGTCCGTCACCGCCGCATCCAGCCACAGGTCAAAGGCACCGGGAGCCAGGATCACGGGCATCCGGTCGTGGAGCGGGCGCAACAACTCGTTCGGCCCCGTCGTCAGGATCGTGAACGACTCGACCACGTCCCCCCCCTCCTGACCCGACCACCGCTCCCACAACCCCGCGAACACCATCGGATCGCCATCGGTCCGCCGGATGTAGTAGGGCTGCTTCCGCCCCTCCTTGGCCGCCGGCGCCTTCTTCCACTCGTAGAACCCGCTCACCGGCACCAGACACCGCCGGCGCTGCAGGGGCCCGCAAAACACACGGCTGGTCGCCGCACCCTCGGACCGGGCGTTGATCATCTGCGGCCCGCTCTTGAGGTCCTTGGACCACGGCGGCACGAGGCCCCAGCGGAGCATGGCGACGGAGCGCACGCCCGCCGCATCCTGGCGCACCACCGGGGCCAGCTGGGTCGGGGCGACGTTGTAGCGCGGCGAGAGCTCCCCCTCGGGCATCGTGGTCAGACGCATGAGCCGTTGGAGCTGCCTCCACGTGAACAGATAGGTGAACCGCCCGCACATGGCGTGGATGGTACGGGAACGGCTTCGCGGACCCGAGGCCCCCGATTCCCAACCCCAAGGCCTTCAATCGCCCTTCCCGATCCGGTAGGATGGCGGCGGAGGTGCCCATGGATCACCGGCTGCTCGCCCGGGCCGCGGGAATCGGCGGGGTCGCGGTCTCTTCCCTCGCCCAGGCCCAGGTCAGCTACATCGAGTCCTCGGCCGGGCTGACCCTCGGCTGGGATGGCGGCCGGACGGTCCTGCAACTGGCCGACCTGAACTCCGACGGGTTCCTCGACCTCGTCACCATCGGCGACCACGGCTCGCCCAACGTCAACACCCAGATGCACGGCTTCACCATCTGGTGGGGCAACGGCGGGTCATCCTGGTCCCTCTTCCAGACCGGGAACTTCGGCTACGGCGGCATCGCCGTCGGCGATGTCAACAACGATGGCAAGCCCGACCTGGCGTACGGCATGCACCACAACTACTCCTCCACTGACCTGGGCGACCAGGTGCTGGAGGTGGCCCTGGGCGATGGCACGGGGATGAACTGGACCCCCTGGGACGATGGGCTTGGCCTCCAGGGGCAGACGTGGGGCATGTTCGGCACGGCGCTGGCCGACATCGACCTCGACGGCCGGCTGGACCTGATGTCCGTCTCGTTCGGGTGCTGCGATGGCATCCACGCGCACCTGAACAACGGCGATGGCACGTGGACGCCGCTCTCGAACCAGCTCGGGGGCAACTCGGCCCACGACATCGCGACCGGCGATGTGAACAACGACGGGTACCCGGACTTCGCGACCGCGCACCAGACCGGGACGATCCGCCGCAACAACGGCGAGGGGACCGGCTTCGTCCTCGACGATGCCGGGCTCCCCTCCGTCGGCCTCATCGGCCGGCGCGGCCCGGACCTGGCCGATGTCAACGGCGATGGCCGGGATGATCTGTCGTTCGTGAACTCCTCCGGTGGCGTGGAGGTGCGCCCGCGTCTGCCCGCCGGCGGCTGGGGGCCCAACGCCGGCGGGCTCCCGGCCAGCGGTTTCGAGGCCACGCGCCTGGCCGACATGGATGGCGATGGCCTGCTCGACCTGGTCGCTTACGGCAACGGCCAGCTCCGCATCTACCGCGGCGATGGCGGGGCCACCTGGACCCAGATCGGCTCGATCTCCGTGCCCACGCCGGGCACGCTCGGGGGCATGGCGATCGCGGATGTGGACCTCAACGGGCGCCCGGACATCGCGCTGGTCTCGCGCGACCAGATCACG
>CAYWOF010000491.1:0-2728 GCA_964459825.1 uncultured Phycisphaeraceae bacterium
GGTCGACGATGGCGCGGCAGTCGCCCTGGTAGATGTAGCGCGGGCCGTAGTCGCGCACCCAGACGGAGTTGAGCCCGGTGGGCACGACGAAGAACTTCACGCGGGCCATGTTGGCCCCCGCGTTGGTCAGGAGCGTGGTGGCGGTGCCCTGCTGGGCGGCGCTGGGGAGCGCGACGTAGAGGTTGGCGTTGCCGCTGGTGGTGATGTGCTTGCCCAGCTGCGAGAGCTGGCTGGTGAAGGACATCCACGAGATGATGATCCCGTCCATCGGCTCGTACTCGGCGACGCAGTGCACCGGGCCGGTGGGGGGAGGCGTCACCGCCTCCGGGACCCGGAGCGGATGGGCCCGGAGGTACGCCCGCTCCGCCTCCGTCAGGTAGCGGGGCAGGGGCTGGGCGGCCGGGCGCGGAGAGGGCGGCAGGGGACGAGCGTGGGCGGCGGCCCCGAGGGCGAGCCCAACGAGCGTGACGACTAGGGCGGTGTCGGCCATGATCGGTCTCTCCGGCGTGGGTGGCTTGGTCCGAGAAACGCGGCGGCACGGACAGCCCGCCTCCCGCTCCACAGCATACAGGCGAATGCCCGTGAAAGGGAGGGATCCTTCACGGTTTGCGACTCGGATTCGCGCCAGGGGCTGTGGCGCCTCCCGGACAGAAAACGAGCCGGAGCCCGTGGGCTCCCGGCTCGATCCACCCGCTCGCGTCAATCCGTCGCCGTCAGCCGTTACGGCGTGAGGGTTCCGTTCTCGACGAGGGTCTTGCCATCGATTGTCAGGGTGCTGCCCGGGAGGTGGCCGGACAGATCGAACCCGACCGTGTTGTCGCCGCCGGCCCAGGTGTTGGCGCCGATGCCGACGGAGACCATGCCCGACGGAATCCACGAGAGGAGCCTGGTGTTCGCGGGGGCCTTGACGCTCGGGTTGATGCCCACATCGAAGAAGGCGAAGAGCTCCTTGCCGGATCCGGCGGCATCGTAGAGGGCCTTGAGAGGCTCGAGGCCCGACCTGGCCGTCATCTCCGTGACCTTGCCGGCCTTGAAGGTGAGGCTGAGGCCCGTGATGTCCTTGCCCTGGAAGACCAGCCGGTCGTAGACGACCTTGCCCTCGGCCGTGCCGGGCACGGGCGCGGCGTAGACCTCGCCGGCGGGCAGCCAGACCTGGCACGCCGCGCCGCCCCGGGAGATGTCATCGGGGGAGATCACGCCGTCCGAGACCAGGACCGGGCGCGCGGCGATCGAGAACGTCAGGTCCGTGCCGTTGGGGTTGGTGATCCGCACCTGCTTGCCGTTGGCGATCCGCTGCCGGACCGTCTGGCCGACCTCCTGGAGCCGGGAGTAGTCGGTGTTCACGCCGTCCCAGAAGAGGGTCGCGAGCTGCTCCTGGGTGATGCCCAGCTCCTTGGCGCGGGCGGCGGTGGGGTAGAGGCCGTTGCCGAGGGCGACCTGGCGGACGTTGTTCTTCAGCAGCGCCTCCATGACGGGCTGCTGGGCCTTGGCGAACGTCGCGGCGCGGGCCGGGGGCACGTCGGCGAAGAGGGCCGGGTTGTCCATGTAGTCCAGCCGGATGTGGGCGTCGATGGCCTCGGCCAGCCTGAGGTCGAACTGGTCGGCCTGGGAATCGAAGCTCGGGGGCGTGTTCTCGTAGAGGCGGCGCGAGAGCTTCTCGCTCTGGATGTCGATGAGCGGGAACGCGCCGAGCTTGCGGACCTCGACGGCGACGTTCTCGAGCAGCTCGAGGTCGGCCGGCTTTCCGCTGATGAGCACCAGCTCCTTGGCGCGGATGCTCGCGGCGGTGTTGACGAGGGTCCGGGCGGCGGCGGCGAGGTCTGGGCGGGCCAGGGCGCCGGTGGCCAGTCCGGTCGCGACGATCGCGCCCAGGAGGAACGGGGCGGGTCTCATGTCGGGTCTCCTTGTGTCGTGCGCGACGAACGCCGGACGCCCACGAGGACGCCCGGGTTCCTTGCTGCACGCCCCGCATGATCGCACAACGGCGCGCCCCGTAGTGCGCTCGGGCCAGCCGGTGGACAGATGGTGGACGGGCGGTGCCCATGCGCCGCCGCGCCGGTCGGGACCCCGGGCCACGGGTGCGTACGCATGGCGAACTCGACGGCGAGGAAACCGCCGGGCTGACCGTCGGGCACGCGGGCACGCCCCGCGAATGGCGAGGGCCACCGACGCCGGGGAATGGGGCGTACGGGCCCGGAGGCGGGCGGTGCCAGGGGGTGGCCCGCGCCAAGGTGCAAGAAACAGAACACTCGAGGGGAAAGGCCCCCCCCCCCCGCCCTTTCGCGTTTCTAGTTTCTTGCGCCTTGCCATCCGCCCGGGGGCGCAAGACCCGGCTGGCCGGGTGATGCGGCGGCAAGCAAGGCAGGATCATGCAGAGCCCGGGTTGACCCGCCGAGCGGAGGCATCAACCTCCCGGCCCGCCCTCCTCGCCTTTCACCGTTCACCGATCAGGTTGTTCCTCCCTCGACACCTGCTTCAGGGACACCCCAGCGCGAACCTGGTCTGGAAGCAGATGTAGTCGTTGATGTTGAGCTGCTGGTTGGCATCGCAGTCGGCGTAGGGGTGGTAGGTGGCGAACTTCGTCTGGAAGCAGATGTAGTCGTTGACGTCGAGGCGGGCGGCGCCGGTGGCGGTCGTGTCGCCCGTGCAGTTGGCGTAGCACTGGGGCGCGAGCGGGCAGCCCCAGCGGGCGATGGCGTTGGAGGGGATGCCGCCGGCGTGGGTGAAG
>CAYWOF010000492.1:0-2723 GCA_964459825.1 uncultured Phycisphaeraceae bacterium
GTCGGCGCAGCGGTCGCCCTCGACAAGTGGATCATCGCCGGGCCGGCACTGCTGGCGCGCTGGCTGGTCCCCGCCGCCCGCGTCGGCGGGCGGGCCGTGGGCGCGACCGCGACCGTGGCCGCGGGTGCGGCCCGCGCCGGCGGCCAGCTCATCGCCACGCTCACCCCCGAGCGCGCCGACGAGCCCGCGCCCCCCCGGCGCGTCCAGCTCACCGACCTCGGCGATGAGGCGGACGAGGACTCGGCCTCCGCCGGCGAGCGCACGCCCCGCCCCTCACGGCGCGCCCAGGCCGTCGCCGAGCTCATCGCCGAGCCCTCCGATGACGCCGACGCCGAAGCGGTCGCGCCCGCGGATGATCCCGAGCCCTCCTCCCCGAACACCGAAAACCGCGAACCGGAAACCGACTCCGACGATCCCCCCGGCGCTCCGCAGGTCTTCGACCCCGACGCCCTGCGCGAGAAGATCGCCCGGCTCCCCATCGTCTTCGGGCACGACACCCGCAAGATCGCCACCGAGGATGACCTGCGCGACCTCCAGGCCGTCGCCGACCTGCCCGGCTACCAGTTCCCCGGCCTGGACCTGCTCTCCGATCCGGAGGAGAACTTCTCCCTGCGTCTGGAGGAGTACGTGCGCGAGCAGGCCACGGCCCTCGAGTCGGCCCTGCGCCAGTACCGCATCGACGGCGAGGTGGTCGGCATCGAGTCCGGCCCCGTCATCACGCTCTACGACGTGCGCCTGGCCCCGGGCACGAAGGTCGCCCAGATCTCGGCCGTCTCCAGCGACATCGCCCGGGCCCTCAAGGCCGTCAACATCCGCATCGTCCCCAACATGGCCGGGCGCGACACCATCGGCATCGAGGTGCCCAACGCGACGAAGGAGAAGGTCCGCCTCAAGGAGCTCATGGGCAAGAGCGAGCTCTTCGCCTCCATGCGCCTGCCCATGTTCCTCGGCAAGGACGCCTCCGGCGAGCCCCTCATCGCCGACCTCTCGCAGGCCCCGCACATCCTCATCGCCGGCACCACCGGCTCGGGCAAGAGCGTCGCCATCAACACCATCATCATGGGCTTCCTCTACACCAAGAAGCCCAACGAGCTCAAGATGGTCCTCGTCGACCCCAAGATGGTCGAGCTCAGCCAGTTCAAGGACATCCCCCACCTGATGTGCCCGGTCGTGACCGAGACGGGCAAGGCCGCGGCCATCCTCGAGTGGGCGGCGACCAAGATGGAGGAGCGCTACGAGCTGCTGGCCGAGGCCGGCTGCCGCGACATCACGGCGTACAACGAGCTGCCGTGGGAGGAGCTGCGCGCCCGCTTCAACCCGCAGTCGGAGGAGGAGGAGGCCCGCATCCCCCGGCGCCTCCCCTACATGGTCTTCGTCATCGACGAGCTGGCCGACCTCATGATGTCCAACAAGGAGGTCGAGACCCACATCATCCGGATCGCCCAGAAGGCCCGCGCCGTGGGCATCCACCTCATCCTTGCCACCCAGCGCCCCCAGGCCAACGTCGTTACCGGCCTGATCAAATCCAACATGCCCAGCCGCGTCTGCTTCAAGGTCGCCAGCGGCATGGACAGCCGCATCGTGCTCGACCAGAAGGGGGGCGAGCTGCTCCTGGGCCAGGGCGACATGCTGTACCTGTCGCCGCGCTCGTCGAAGCTCACGCGGGCGCAGGGCACGCTGGTGGACGATGCCGAGATCCGGCGGGTGGTGAAGTTCATGCGCGAGGTCGCCGCGCCGAGCTTCGAGCGCCAGCTCCTGCAGCTGCGCAAGCTCACGCCCGACGAGGAGCGGGTGATGGAGAGCCAGAACAACTCCTCGGCGTCGCTGGCCGCGGCCCAGGAGGACCCGCTCTTCGAGCGCGCCGTCGAGATCGTGCTGGAGACCGAGCGCGGCTCGGTGTCGCTGCTCCAGCGCCGGCTGGCCATCGGTTACACCCGGGCGAGCCGCCTCATCGACCTGATGGGCATCGCCGGCATCATCGGCGAGCACAAGGGCTCGGTCGCCCGCGAGGTCGCGATCACCCGCGACGAGTGGGACGCCATGAAGCGCCAGGTCGCCCTCGACCGCGCCGCGGCCGAGGAATCCGCCGATTCCGCCGCGGGGCAGGGGAAGCTGTTCAGCCCCGCGGAGACCGGTGGTCCTACCGAAGCTGATGGCACGGGCGTCCCGCCTCTGCCTACCGCAGCTCGTGGCACAGGCGTCCCGCCTGTGTCTGCCGCTCCGGCCGATCTCCCCGAGCCGCCCCCTCCATCCGCCATCGCCGGGCCTCACTCGGCCGACGATGCGGAGGACGACTCGCCGGACGACCCCGCGCCATCCGGCGATGCGGACGAGCCGCCCGATGGGCTGTCGGACGTCGCCGATGTTGGCGAGGTTTCCGCCTCCGATGACGAGCCGCCGTTCGACGCACCCATCGTGACGAGGGCGCTGCCGAAGTCCGAGCCATCGTCGCTGGAAGAGTGAGCCCGGCGCGCGGGAGCGTACGCCCGTGGCCCGCGCGCCGAGCGCATACCGGCGCCCGTGGCGCCGGGTCGTCAGCGCGCCCCCGGGAACGAGAAACGCCCCGGCTGCCGGGGCGTTCCCGTTCCCCTCGTGAGTCCGCGGGCGGCGTTCAGCGCCGACGTCGGCCGGCGAGGGCTCCGGCCATGGCCAGCAGCGTTGCGCCCGCCGGGGCCGGCACCACCGTCATGGCCGTGATCACCTCGCCGCCGTCGATCTCGCCC
>CAYWOF010000493.1:0-2714 GCA_964459825.1 uncultured Phycisphaeraceae bacterium
GTACAGGTACACACGACCGCAATCCTCGGGGCTGGCGCCGGGGTCGGCCCCGGGGGCGCCGATGGCCACGTCGCCGCGCCCGTCGCCGTTGACATCCGCCAGGCCCGCGACGCTGGCTCCGAAGTGGTCGCCCGCCTCGGGGGCGCCGAGGCCGAGCGTGCGCAGGAGTGCGCCCGTCGCGCCCGAGAAGATGTAGGCCCGCCCGCAGTCCATCGGGCTGGCACCCGGGTCCTCGTTGGGTGCGCCGACGAGGATATCGCCGCGCCCATCGCCGTTGACGTCCGGGATGCCGGCGACGGCGGTGCCGAAGTTGCCGTCCAGCTCGGGGTTGGGTGAGCTGAGTGATCGGATGAAGACCTGGGTCGCGCCGGAGTACACATCGACGCGTCCGGCGTGGGCGGTCGGACCGGTGGCGGGCGCGTCCGGGGCACCGACGACGACGTCGCCGCGTCCGTCGCCGTTGAGATCGGGAACGCCGGCGACCGCGTGCCCGAAGCGGCCATTCGTGGCGGCGGCGGGCTGCTGGAGGGCCGCTCCGACGGCGAGGGAGGCCCAGCCGCTGGTGGCCGAGCAACCCCCGCTCGTCACCACGACGCTGTAGCGTCCGGCGTGGATGCTCGTGGCCGGGTTGATCGTCAGCGTGCTCGAGGTCGCTCCGGAGATCGCGCCGCCGTTGACCAGGTCCATGCCGTCCTTGCGCCACTGGTAGGTCTTCGCGGCCCTTGCGACGGCGGCCACCGTGAACACCGCCGAGCCGCCTGAGAAGACGGTGCGCCCGGTCGGGTGCTGCGTGATGGTCGGCGTGGGGGTGATCCAGCGGGCGATGCGCCCGGCCGAGACCGCCCCCGCCGTTCCGAAGCTACCGCCCGCCGCCAAGTCCCCGCTGGAGAGCACCCGCAACACGCCGACCGTTCCATCGAGACCGGACCCCAGCGCGGCCCAGGCGCTTCCGTTCCACCGCGCGATGTTGCTCACGGGCACCCCGCCGGCCATGGTTATCGCATGACCTCCCGCGATGATGTCACCCGCGGGAAGAACCGCGATGGCGAACACGGTACCGGTGATGCCCGTCCCGAGCGGCAACCACGCCGAGCCGTTCCAGCGCGCGATCCCGTTGGCCGGAATCCCACCCGCGCTGGTGAATACGCCGCCGGCGATGATGTCGCCGTTGGGCGCCACGGCCACGTCGTAGGCCGTGTTGCTCGTGCCCCCGCCGATGGCGGCCCAGCTCGAGCCGTTCCAGCGGGCGACGCACGCGTTCATCAATCCGACCTGGAAGCCGCCGCCCGCAATCACGTCGCCGTTGGGATGCACGGCCAGGCCGCTGACGAAGCCCTCGAGGCCGGAGCCCAAGGGCGACCACGCGCCCCCATCCCAGCGTGCGACCGCCTTCGCCGCGCTCCCTCCGGCCATCGTGAAGTAGCCGCCGGCCACCACATCGCCGTTCGGCAGCGCCGTCAGCGCCTCGCACGAGGCGTTCAGTCCCGCCCCCAGGGGTGCCCACGCGATCCCATTCCAGCGCGCGATCCGGCTCGCGGGCGCCCCGCCGGCTACCTCGAAGTACCCGCCCGCGACGAGGCTGCCATCCGACGGTGTCGCCAGCGCCGTGACGAGGAAGTCCATCCCCGAGCCGAGGGGCGCCCAGTTCGTGCCATCCCAGCGCGAGATGTACGCCGCGGGGACGCCGCCGGCGGACGTGAACCGCCCGCCCGCCACCAGGCGCGGACCCTGCGGCCCCGGCCCGTCGGCATCCCACGCGGCCAGGGCAAAGACCTGGTCGCTCACGCCCGTCATCCCCACCGTTCCCTCACCCGCGCTCCAGCGGGGCTCGCACTGCCCCCGCGCCGCCGCGGGCAGCACGCTCGCCAGCGCCACACCGGCCAGCACCGTGCCGGCATGCACCCTCAGAATCACAGCCATTCCCTGAGCCTCCGCCGCCCCCGCGACCGCACGCGTCAGCACCCGAGCGCGAACCGGGTCTGGAAGCAGATGTAATCGTTCACGTTTCGCGCGCCGTTGGCATCGCAATCGGCGTACGGATCGCCGAGGGCGAACTTGGTCTGGAAGCAGATGTAGTCGTTGACGTTGAGGGTGGGTGAGCCGCCCTTGGCGACGGAGCCGTCGCAGTTGGGGTAGCAGGAGGCCGGGCCCTCCCAGCGGGCAATCCAGGCGTCGATCCATCCCGCGTTCGGCCCGCCGAGGTTACCCTCGGTGCTCCCCGCGATGAAGGCATCGCCGGCGCCGGCGGGGGCGACTGCATCGCCCGTGTCGTTGGCGCTGGTGCCCAACTGGCCGATCCAGAGCCGGGCTCCGGTGGGGTTGTATCGGGCCAGCCATGCGTCCGGGCCGCCCAGGTTCGGGCCGCCGAGCGCGGCGCTGGTGGTCCCGGCGATGTGGACACCGCCCGACTCATCCGGGGCGAGCGAGGAGACGGTGTGCGGCCCGGCGATCTGGAGGATCCAGGCCTGCGAGCCGGCGTCGCCGTAGCGGGCGAGCCACACGCCGGCGCCGGCGCCGCCGAGCCCACCCGCGGTCACGCCGGAGACGTACACGCCCCCGACACCGTCGGTCGCCAGGGCGCGGGCGTCGTGCGGCCCGGCGAGCTGCAGGATCCAGGCCTGGTTGCCCGCGCCATCGAAGCGGGCGAGCCACGCGCCGCCCGGCGTCGTGCCCGCGAGGGCGCCGTTGGTGTAGCCCGCGGCGTAGGCGCCGCC
>CAYWOF010000494.1:0-2706 GCA_964459825.1 uncultured Phycisphaeraceae bacterium
GCGCCGGCTGGTCGCTCCTGACCACCATGTTCTCCGAGGAGATCGAGAACGAGAGGCAGGTGATCCTGGAGGAGAAGCGAACGCGGTTCAGCGCGATGCAGCGCGTCGGGGACCGTTTCTTCGAACAGATCGCTCCCGGCTCGCTCCTGGGCCGGCGCATCGTGATCGGCACGGAAGAGACCATCCGGTCGATGACCCCCGAGGACTTCCGCGAGTTCTACTCCCGCTGCTACGTCCCCTCCAACATGACACTCATCGCCGTGGCCGACGCCGAGCCCGAGGCCGTGATCAACGCCATCCGGGCCCGCATGGGCGGGGGCGAGCGCGTCCCCCCGCCGCCGCGCCCTGACGCGGGCGTCCGCCCCGCCGAGTCCAACCGCGCCATTGTCCTGTCCGACCCGGAACTCTCCGACTGCGACGTCTCGATCAACTGGGTGCTCCCGGCCGTCCCCCCGGCCACGACGGTCGAGGACGTGCGGCGCGAGCTGGTCGAGCGGATGGGGGCCTCTTCGTTCAACCGGCGGATGCAGGAGCGCGTGGCGCGGGGCGAGGCGAGCTTTGTGACGGCATCCGCCTTCAACGGCGATTTCGTCGGCGCCATCCGCTGGCGCGGGGTCGGCGCCGGCGGCCTCCCCGAGCGCTGGGAGCAGATGCTGAGCGAGGTCGCCGCGGAGATGCAACGGGCCCGGCTCCACGGCTTCTCGGAGCGCGAGATGGAACTCGCCCGGTCCGAGCCCCTCGCCAACGCCGAGCACGCGGCGGCCACGGAATCCACGCTTCCCGCAAACGCCCGCCTCGGTGCGATCAACGCGTCGCTGGCCGAACGCGTGCCGCACATGTCGGCCCAGCAGACGCTGGATCTGCTCCGCACACTCCTTCCGGGTATCAGCGCCGCGGAGGTTTCGGGCGCCTTCGCCGCGCAGTTCGATCCGGTCAACGTGGCCTTCTCGGTGCAGATGCCCTCCTCCGGCCCGGTGCCGACCGAGGCCGCGGTGATCGCCGCGGGGACGGAGGCGCTGAGCGCGCAGCCGGGGCCGCTGGTCGAGCAGGCGGGGGCCGCGGCCTTCATGGAAGCACCCCCGGCGCCCGGCGAGGTGGTGGAGCTGATGCAGCACGACGCCTCCGGCGTGGGGCACGCCTGGCTCTCCAACGGCGTGCTCGTGCACCACCGGTTCATGGACGACCGCAAGGACCAGGCGACGATCGTCATCTCCCTGGCGGGCGGCCAGATCGAGGAGAACGCCGAGACGCGCGGGCTGACGCAGGCCTGCGCGCTGGCGTGGAACCGGCCCGCGACGGCGCACCTCTCCTCAACCGAGATCCGCGACCTCCTCCGGCCCCTGAAGGCCTCAGTCTCCGGGCGCGCCGGCCAAGACACGCTGTCCCTGACGGTCAGCGGCTCCCCGGCCGACTTCGAGCCGGCGATGCAGCTGGCCCACCTGCTCCTCACCGAGCCGAAGATCGAGGGTCCGATCCTCGACAACTGGAAGCAGACGCAGCAGCAACTGATCGCGGCCAGCCGCCTCCAGCCCGCCGGCGTCTTCCAGGAATTGCTCTGGGAGACGGTCCTGCCCGCCTCGGAGCTGCGCCCTCGCCCGCTGACGCAGGAGCAGGTGGCCCGCGTCACGCTGGAGGATGCGCAGCGGTGGTTGGAGGGGCTGATCCGGCGGGCCCCCATCGAGGTGGCCGTCGTCGGCGACATCACGCGTGAGCGGGCCTATGAACTCGCCCGGACCTACCTCGGCTCGCTCCCCGCCAGGCCACGCATCGACGCCGCGACCCTGGACCACCTGCGCAGCATCGAGCGGCCGGCCGGGCCCCTGACGGGCCGCCGCTCCGTGGTCACCGAGACCAAGCAGGCCATCGTCCTTGTCGGGTTCTTCAACACCGACCAGGAGAACGTCCTCGATCGGCGGCTCATGGACCTCGCCGCCCGCGTCCTGACGACGCGGATGATCAAGCGCATCCGCGAGGAGGAGCAACTGGTCTACTCCATCCAGTCCTCGTCGGGGCCGGGGATGGTCTACCCGGGCTGCGGGCTCTTCTCGGCCTTCGCCACCACCGACCCGGAGAAGACCGGGACCCTGGCCGCGGTCATCGAGGAGATGTTCGCCGAGTTCGCCGCCTCCGGCCCGACCGAGGAAGAACTCTCCGTGGCCCGCTCGCAGATCGCCAACACCCTCGAGGAGCGGCTCCACGACCCGCGCTACTGGCTCGGGCAGGTGTCCGACCTTGCCTACCGGGGTCTGTCCCTCGATGACACCATGGCCGAACGGGAGGCCTACAACGAGTTGAGCCCCGCCGATGTGCAGGGCGCATTCAAAAGGTACTATCGTGACCAGAACCGCCTCAGCGTGATCGTCACGCCGGGCGAGGCGAAGGTCGGCGACTGACCGACCGGGGGGTCGTTTGGGCAGCCGGGTCCACGTCATCATCTCCTCGCCGGGACAGGCTTCGCGGCGGGTGTCGCTCGAGCCCCGGACGGCCGAGGGCGCCATCCTCATCGGGAGCGGCCCCGACTGCGACCTCCGCCTCGAGGACCCCGACGCCGCGCCCCGCCATTGCCGCATTGTCGCGGGCGCCGAGGGGACGGTCATCGAGAACCTCGACTCGGCGGGTTGGGGAACCACCCTCAACGGTGAGGACCTCCGCGAGGCCCGGGCGCTGCGCTCTGGGGACAAGGCCGTGGTCGGGCAAACTACTCTT
>CAYWOF010000495.1:0-2692 GCA_964459825.1 uncultured Phycisphaeraceae bacterium
TGTGGTTCCCCGAAATGTTCACGCGCGTCTTTCCGGGTTGGACCATCAACCTTGCATTGATCATCCACAGCGACGAGGCATTGCTCGCCGCGGGGTTCATCTTCGCGTTCCACTTCTTCAACGTGCACTTCCGCCCCGAGAAGTTCCCGATCGACTCGGTGATCTTCTCGGGGCGGATCTCCAAGACCGAGATGCTCCACGAGCGCAAGCGCTGGTACGACCGCCTGCTGGCCGCGGGCCGGCTCGAGTCGATCCGGGTGCGCGACGAGTGGGCGCAGTGGCGCCCGCTCATCCACCCCGTGGGCTTCCTGGCCTTCGGCGTGGGGCTGCTCCTGCTGGTGCTGATCGTCTGGGCGATGGGCTCGCGCCTGATCGGGGGCGGGCCCTAGGAGAGGAGACCGCCATGCGACGGCTGGCTGAGAGTCGGGCGGCGGCGGGAGGCTGGCGCGGGACCGGTTGCGCGCGCCCGGGGTCCGTCGTGACCATCCCGCCCGTCCGCGCGGAACGGATGCCCGGCGTGGCGTCGATCCACGGCCGGACCGGAGTGGTGGCGATCGTCCTGGGCGCGCTGGTGGGGCTGGGCGTCGGGGGAGGGGCTGCCGCGGCGCAGCCGCCGGACCCGGGTCCGGATGCGGACCGGCGGTGCCTGCATTGCCACGGGCAGGCCCACATCGCGCAGCTGGGCCCCGCGGAGCGCCGGTCGATGGTCGGCACCTGGCTCGAGGCGGGCGAGGCGCCCCCTCCGGGCGCGACGCTCGAGCCCCTGACGGGGGCCGAGCCCGCGACGCGTCCGGCCCTGCTGGTGACGGCCGAGGCTCTGGCGGGTGGTCCGCACGCGCAACTCCGGTGCGTCCAGTGCCACGAGGATGCCGCACGCCTGCCGCACGCCCCGGCCCTCAACCGTGCCACCTGCGCCAGCGCCTGCCACGCCGTGCCGTGGGAGGGCTACGCCGGCAGCGCCCATCACGCGGCGCTCACCCGCGAGGAAGCGCGCGCACCCACGTGCGCGTCCTGCCACGGCGGGCACGACATCCTGCGCGTGACCGATCGGCGCGCCCCCCAGCACCGCCTCAACAGCCTGTTCCTGTGCGGCGACTGCCATCAGCAGCACAGCCCGCGCGCGGATGGCGCGGACCCCGCCCAGCGCGTCTCGAACTACCTCGACTCGGTCCACGCCAGGGGCGTCACCGAGGCGGGGCTCCTCTACGCCGCCACGTGCGCCGATTGCCACGACGCCCACGCCGTGCTCGGCTCTCAGGACCCGCGATCGACGGTGCACCGGACGCGCATCCCGGTCACGTGCGGGCAGTGCCACGAGGGCGTGGCCGAGGTGTACGCGACCAGCGTGCACGGGCGGGCCCTGGCCGACAACCCCGCGAAGATGGTCGCCGTCTGCACCGACTGCCACACGGCCCACGAGATCGGACGGGCCTCGGCGCCCGGCTTCCTGGCCGACGTGATCGCCGAGTGCGGCGAGTGCCACGATGCCCGGGCGGCGGGCGCGGCCAACGGAGGTCGGGCGGGCACCTACTACGAGACCTACCACCGGAGCTACCACGGCCAGGTGACCCGCCTCGGCTCCACCCGGGCGGCGCGGTGCGCCGATTGCCACGGCACGCACGACATTCTCCCGCTGAGCGACCCCGCCTCGCGGGTCAGCCGGCAGAATCTCATCGCCACCTGCGCCCGGTGCCACCCGGGCGCCAACGCCAGCTTCGTGCAGTTCGACCCGCACGCCAACCACCTCGACGGGAAGAACTACCCCGTCCTGCACGGCGTCTGGCTCTATTTCATGATCATGATGAGCTCGGTGTTCACCTTCTTCGGGCTGCACACCCTGCTGTGGTTCGTGCGGTCGATGCCCGATCGAATCCGCCGGGCGCGGGGCGCGCCATCGCCCCACGGACCCCGACACGCCGGGCCGGCCATCCGCCGGTTCACCACGCTCGGGCGGATCAACCACGCGCTCGTCGCGATCACGTTCTTCGGGCTCACGGCCACGGGCATCCCCCTCGTCTTCTCCGACCAGCCCTGGGCGCGCCACCTGGCGGCCCTGTTCGGCGGGGTCGAGGCCGCGGGCCTCTGGCACCGGTTCTTCGCGATCCTGCTGATCTTCAATCTCGGTCTGCACTTCGCGGGGCTGGTGCACGCGTTCGCGCGCCGGCGCGTGCCCTGGCACCGCTGGCTCTTCGGGCCCGGCTCGCTCGTGCCCCGATGGAAGGACGTGACGGACTGCGTGGGCATGTTCCGGTGGTTCTTCGGGCGCGGCCCGCGCCCCGCGTTCGACCGCTGGACCTACTGGGAGAAGTTCGACTACTGGGCCGAGGTGGGGGGGTCGTGCATCATCGGCGGCTCGGGCCTGCTCCTGTGGTTCCCGGAACTCGCCTCGAGGATCGTGCCGGGCTGGAGCTTCAACATCGCGATGATCGTGCACGGGTACGAGGCGCTCCTGGCCATCGGCTTCATCTTCACCATCCACTTCTTCAACGTCCACATACGCCCAGGGGCCTTCCCGGTGGACGACGTGATCTTCACGGGGAGCCTGTCCGAGGAGGAGCTGCGCGACCAGCGCCCGGCGGAGCATCGCCGGCTCGTGGAGACCGGGGGGATCGAGGCCCTCCGGGTCCCGGCCGCCGACCCGCGCCGGCGCCCCCTCTGGATCGCCGTGGCGATCGTGTCCGTCACGATCGGC
>CAYWOF010000496.1:0-2690 GCA_964459825.1 uncultured Phycisphaeraceae bacterium
CGAGACGGCGGGGCTCCGCCCGGGCGACCAGATCCTCTCGATCGACGGCAAGCCACGCACCATCGAGGTCAAGATCCCGCCCGCCATCGAGGATGGAACCCGACTCCGCGTCCGGGGCGCCGAGGGAGAGCCCGACCTCCTCCTGAGAATCCGCGTCGGCGAGCACCCGATGTTCCGGCGCGGCGAGGGCGCCGAATCGGGCAAGGGAATCGACCTCTACCTCGACCTTCCCCTCACCATCGCCGAGGCCACTCTCGGGGCCACCGTCACCGTGCCGACCCTCGACTCGCCCATCGTCGTCACCGTGCCCCCAGGCTCGGCCAGCGGACGGAAACTCCGCCTGCGCGGCCGGGGAATGGAAGGGGTTGCCGGGCTTCGGGGAGACCTGTATGCTGTAGTCAGGATCGTCCCGCCCGACGGGCGAGACCTTCCCGCGGACGAGCGGTCGCTCTTGGAGCGCCTGGCCGCCCGCACCCCGAATCCACGTTCGGGCCCGGACTGGCCCGAGGGCTCGGGAACATCCGGACGCGCGTAGCCGCCCGCCGGGAGCAGTCCCAGGCCGGCGGACCCCGCGAGCGCGACCGGAGGAGCACCCCACGGTTCTGTGCGATGGTCCCGTTCCGCCCGGGCCGCATCGCCCCGGGCTGTGCGGGCCGTGGCAGTTGACAACCGATCTGATGGTGGCGACAGTGCAGCCACGGGATGGAACGCCCGGCAGCCCCCAGGCCGGTCCGAGGGTAGGAGTGCCCCGCCGTGCTCAAGCAACAGCACCAGCTCTTCGTCCTCCTGCTGTGCTTGATCGATGGACTCGTCGTCACGCTCGCCTGCGCCCTGGCTTGGGCCGTCCGGCGCGCCGCCATCGAGGGCTACTGGCCCCGCGGCAGCTGGGAGAGCTGGGTCAAGGGGCCCCTGTTCCTCTTCGTCGTCCCCATCGTCCTGTACATGATGTGGGTCTTCGGGCTCTACCGGCCCCGGCGCGACCGCGCCCTGTGGACCGAGCAGGTCCAGATCGCCAAGGTCGCCGTCGCCTCCATGGCCGCGATCGTCGTCGCCCTCTGGGCCGTCGGGAACGTGGCGGTCACGGGCGCCCCCGCCCGCCCCGCCGGCGGCCCGCCCGTGCCGGTGATCCGCGTCAGCGTCGCCGGCTGGCCCGTGCTGCTCGACGCCGGCCGCCTCCAGCTCGGCGTCATGGCCGTCCTCCTCCCCGTCCTCCTCGGCCTGCACCGGGCCTCGTTCCGCGCGGCCCTGCGCTCCCTCCGCCGGCGCGGGCGCAACCTGCGCCACGTCGCGATCATCGGCGCCGGGCGCCTCGGCCAGATCGCCTGCCAGACCCTCCGCCGCAACTCATGGACCGGCCTCAACGTCGCCTACTTCATCTCCCACCACCCCCGCACCACCACCGGCGCAGAGCGCCTCGGACTCCCCGTCCGCGGCGGCCTCGACGACCTCGAGACCACCATCGAGAACCACCCGGTGGACGCGGTCTACCTCTGCGTCCCCAACGTCGCCGCTGCCTGCGTCCCGCGCATCCTCCAGCGCCTCGAACGCTTCGCCGTCGATGTCCGCATCATCCCCGATGTCCACCCGCGCTTCGCCCCCCAGAGCATGGCCCTCGGCGAGCTCGACGGAATGCCCGTCCTCAGCTACCGCGAGAGCCCCCTGGCCGGCCTCGGCGGACTCAGCAAACGCGTCATCGATGTCGCCGGCGCCCTCGTCGGACTCGTCATCTTCTCCCCCATCATGCTCGGCGCGGCCCTGGCCGTCCGCCTCTCCTCCCCCGGGCCCGTCCTCTTCCGCCAGCGCCGCGTCAGCCTCGGGGGCAAGGTCTTCAGCATCTACAAGTTCCGCACCATGTACCACGTCGAGGATGAACTGGGCGACGCCCCCTCCCTGCCCCCCGCCGCATGGACCACCCGCGACGACCCGCGCATCACTCCCATCGGACGCGTCCTGCGCTCCACCAGCCTCGACGAGCTCCCCCAGCTCCTCAACGTCCTGCGCGGCGAGATGTCCCTCGTCGGCCCGCGCCCCGAACGCCCCGAACTCATCGAACGCTTCCGCGAAGACTGGCGCGGCTACATGCTCCGCCAGCACGTCAAGGCCGGCATGACCGGCTGGGCCCAGGTCAACGGCCATCGCGGCGACACCAGCCTGCGCAAACGCCTCCAGTACGACCTCTTCTACATCAAGCACTGGTCCCTCTGGTTCGACCTGCGCATCCTCTGGCTCACCCTCGTCCGCGGCTTCCTCCACCGCAACGCGCACTGACCGCGCTCGCCCCCCCCAATCGCCTCCTTCCTTCCCATTCCTCCTCCTATTCCTCCTCCTAGTCCTCCTCCCATTCCTGCTCCCATTCCTCCCCCTCCTCATGCCGTTCGTGTCACGGCCCTCGGCCCCGGAGGGGCCGCGGGGTGTTGCCACGGGTGGAGCAACGCGGCTCGGAGCGTCGCGGAACCCGTGAAAAGCGCCGCGGAATCTCGCCCCGCCCCGGAGGGGCGGAGGGATGCACTACCAGCCGCAGAGGGCCCATCGAACCTGAACGGCCACCGCCCGCCGCCGCGGCACGCCCGTCCGCGCACCCCCCGAAGCACCGATCACCCCTCCGCGCGCGCGCGCTTTGTCCCCGCGCGCACCTGAATTCCGAATTCCTCCCAAAATTTTCTGTTTCCTGTCCCCACTCGACTTACGCG
>CAYWOF010000497.1:0-2686 GCA_964459825.1 uncultured Phycisphaeraceae bacterium
CTCGCAGGGAACGACCGACAACGGCACCGGCTCCGCGGTCACGCTCGAGGCGGCGTTCCCCGACATGCCCGTCAACATCCGCGCCGGCGAGAACGTCCGCCTGATGGGCGGGAGCGACCACCAGTCCTTCCAGGCCGCCGGCATTCCGGGCTTCTTCTGGGACGAGGTGGGCCGCGCCGACTACGGCTTCGGATGGCACACGCAGAACGACCGGATCAACATCGCCATCCCCGAGTACCTGGTGCAATCCTCCACCTGCGCCGCGGTCACCGCGTACAACCTGGCGTGCGCCGACAGCCTGCTCCCCCGCCCGGCCCCGCGGTCGCAGGAGGAGCAGCAGCAGGACCGGCGGCCCCGCGGTGGGGACGGCGCCCGCGGCGCCAATGCCGGCGCCGACTGACGCGGAAGGGCCCGTGAACGTCCGCGTTCGGGTCCCAAGCGGCGCTCAGCCCGATCGATCCACCACCATGATCCGGTGGAGGTCGTGACGCGCGATGTCCGGGACCAGACATCCCTCGGCCGGATACCCCACGGGCAGCAGCAGGAACGCCCGCTCGTGCGAGGGCCGTCTCAGCACGCGGGCGAGGAAGCCCATGGGGCTGGGCGTGTGGGTCAGCGTGACCAGCCCCGCGTGGTGGATGGCCGCGATGAGCATCCCCGCGGCGATTCCGACGGACTCGTTGGCGTAGTAGACCCGCCCACCCTCGTCGGTCTTCATCAGCTTGAAGACCGCGATGAGCCACGGCGCGATCTCGAGGAACGGCTTCTCCGGGCCCGTCTGGAGCGGGGCCAGGTCCGCCAGCCACTCGGGACCGGCGCGTCGCTGGTAGAACTCGCGCTCCTCGGCCTCCGCGGCGAGCCGGATCTCGCGCTTCAGAGCCGCGTCCTGCACGCACACGAACCGCCACGGCTGCCGGTTGGCGCCGGATGGCGCGGTGCCCGCCGCCCGGACCACCCACTCGATGGCCTCGCGCGAGACGGGCCGATCGGAGAAGAACCGCACGCTCCGCCGCCGGCGCATGACCTCGTAGAAGCGACGCGCCGCCTCCTCCGGAGGCAGGCCCGGGTCGTGGGGCCGGTACTCGATGTGCGGGAACTGGTCGGGATCCATGGGGCAAACCTCACCGGCGTGCCGAAGAACCGCGGCGAATCTAACACCGAATGTCCGCGGCGGTGTCCTTATCAGCGATGGCCCGGCCCGCCGGACCGAGCCCCGACCCGAGCCCCAAGGACCACCACCATGCGACGCACGCCCCGCCTGCTGCTTCCGATCATTGGCCTGGCCGTCGGCCCGGCCCTGGCCCAGCCTCCAGCGCCCTCGCCGGCCTCCGCGTCGAGCGAGCCGCGCAACGCGGCGCTGCGCTATTGGACCATCTGGGGGACGGTGCCCCCGGAGATGCTCCAGGCGGCGGCGGATGTGGACTGGGCCTCGTTCGGCGCCGAGCTCGACCCGGCGAAACTGCCCGCGCTGTTCCGCGAAGGGTCGCCCGCGTGCATCCCCGAACTGGTCGAGGCGTCGCGCCTCACCCAGTGCGACTTCGGGATCGAGCGTGAGAAGGGCATCGAGGCCCTGCTCCCCCACCTGCCCCAGATGCGCGCCTCGGCCCGCCTGCTGCGCGTCGATGCGCGGCGCCAGCTGGCCGCGGGACACGCGGACGCGGCGGCGACGCGCCTGGCCTCGATCTACCGCATGGCCAGCCAGCTCTCCCACGACGATGTGCTCATCAGCACGCTGGTGAGCGTCGCCATCGCTGCCCACGCGGGCCCGGAGGTGGAGGTCCTGGCCGCGTCCGGCCGTCTCACGGCCTCGGGTCGTGACGAGATCCTCGAGGCGATCCGGGCGTTTCCCGAGGGCGATCCCTTCCGGCATCAGCAGGCGCTGGCGGGCGAGGACCGCCTGATCGCCGATTGGATCCTGGCCAACTTCCGCGGCGAGAAGGCGGGCCAGGAGCTGATCGCCCGGATCGGCGAGATGCTCACGCCCGATCCGGCCGAGGCCCGGAACAAGATCGCGGCCCTGGATGAGACCGGCCTGCGGGCGGAGGTCGATCGGCTGCGCAGCGCGTACGCCGAGGCACGGGCGGCCTGGAACGCGCCGGACGGTGAGGAGCGCGTGGCCGGCATCCAGGCCCGGGTGGGCGAGGGGGAGTACGGGTCGCTCGCGCAGCTGCTCTTCGCGTACGTGACGAACGTGCGGGCCTCTGCGGTCAAATCCGCCGCCGACCTGGCCCGGATCCGCGATACCCTGAGCAAGGCCACGCTCGCGACACCGTCCCGCTGAACACCGCCATGACCATCGCCCGAGCGGCCATCTCGAGTCTGGTTCCTCGGGCGCTGGGGGGAGACACGGCGTGGCCCGGGCCCGGCGCCGATGTCGGGCCGATCGCCCGGGTGGGAGGTCCGCCCGGCGTGGACCAGGACGACCGGACGCTGCTGCTCGCCACGCGCCGGGGTCACGAGCCCTCGGCGCGCGCGCTGTGGGACCGGCACGCGCCGCGTCTCCTGGCGCACGCCCGGGCCGTGGTCGGGCCCGACGAGGCCCCCGACGTCGTGCAGGCGGTGTTCCACACCGTCCTGGCCCTGCGCCGGAGCCGCCTGCGCGCCATCGAGGATGTCCCCGCGCTGCTCGCGACCATGACCCGGCGCGCCGCGCTGAACCAGCTGCGCGAGCGCCGCCGGCGCGAGG
>CAYWOF010000498.1:0-2662 GCA_964459825.1 uncultured Phycisphaeraceae bacterium
CGCCCAGATGGTGGCGGAGCTCTCGGCGCTGCACATCTTCGTGCGCGGCGGCGACCTGCGCCAGGGCCAGGACAGCGTCGCGCCCGGGTCGCTGGGGGCCGTGCTGGTGCGTGACGAGGCCCGCGCCGGGTGGCGGGTCGAGCGCATCTACCGCCACGACCCGGACTATCCCGAGCGGGCCTCGCCCCTGCGCCGCCCGGCGGGCGGCGCAGCGCCGGTGGCCGAGGGCGACTCGATCACGGCGATCAACGGGATCGACACGCTGTCCGTTGCGGACCCCGCGCTCCTGCTGCGCCACACCGCCGGGAAGCAGGTGCTCCTGCGTGTTCGCGCGGCCGACGATGCCCAGCGGGACGTGGTGGTGACGCCGCTGTCGCAGGGGAGCGCCGCCGACCTGCGCTACCACGACTGGGAGTTCACGCGGCGCCTGCGGGTCGAGGAGTGGAGCAACGGGCAGATCGGCTACGTGCACCTGCGCGCGATGGGAGGGGGGGACTTCTCCGACTTCGCCCGCGGGTTCTACCCCGTCTTCAACCGCAAGGGGTTGATCGTCGACGTGCGCTCCAACCGGGGCGGGAACATCGACAGCTGGGTCCTCGAGAAGCTCATGCGCCGGGCGTGGTTCTACTGGAGCCAGCGCGTGGGCAACCCGCCCTCGTGGAACATGCAGTTCGCGTTCCGCGGGCACATGGCGGCGCTGTGCGATGAGCGCACCGCCTCGGACGGCGAGGCGTTCTCGGAGGGCTTCCGACGCCTGGGCCTGGGCAAGGTCATCGGCACGCGCACGTGGGGCGGCGAGATCTGGCTCAGCAGCAGCAACGTCCTGGTCGATCGGGGGATCGCCACGGCGGCGGAGTTCGGGGTCTACGGGCCCGAGGGGCAGTGGCTCATCGAGGGGCACGGCGTGGACCCCGACATCGTGGTGGACAACCTGCCGCGCGCGACGTTCGACGGCGAGGATGCGCAGCTTCGGGCCGCCGTGGACCACCTGCTCCAGCTCATCCGCGAGAAGCCGGTCGAGGACCCCGTGGTGCCCCGCCATCCGGACAAGTCGTTCCGGCCGGGCAATCGCTGATCATCCGGGGCGGCGCGAGCCGTCCCGGGCCTGCCGGCACGGTCCGCCTACGGGGCCGGGCGCGTGAGCAGGATGCGCACGTTCACGAACTCGAAGTCGTCGAGGTCGGCGTTGCCGCGGGTGCTCCGAATGTGCAGGGTGTTGGCGCCCGCGGCGAGCCAAGAGGCGGGGAACGCGGCCCGGTACTCACCGAACGAGCCGTCCTGCGGCGAGCCGGTCAGGCGCTTCTCGATCAGGTTGCCGTTGATCCGGATCTCGTTGGGCGCCTGGCAGCCCTTGGCCAGCATGACAATCTCGGCGCCGCTGACGGCGGGAGCGGTCTGATCCGCGGCGAGAACGAAGGTGGCCTCGCACTCCACGCCCTCGGCGTCGCGCTTCTGGAACTGGCTGTTGATCGAGCCCGAGTAGTCGCTGTTTCCCAGGTGGTGGACCTCCGGGTCCCGCTCCAGCGAGATCACGTCTCGCTCGATGGGGCGCAGGAGGAAGTCGTGGCGGAGGCCCCCGCGCAGGCGGTTCGATGGGATGTTCACCGACTCGGGGATGTAGTCGTCGAGGCTGGCCGTCACGGCGACGTGGTCGGGCAGCCGGGGCGGGCGGAGCGCAAACTGACCCTCCTCATCCGTGCGCACGATCAGCGGATCGCCCTCGGCCAGGTCCAGGCGAACCGTCGCACCCCGGAGCGGGAGGCGCGTCGCGGCGTCGCGCACGCTTCCGGTCAGGAACTGCGGGCGAGTGTCGGGCGGCGGGGCGGTCTCCGTCGGCAACGCGAGGTTGGGTCCCGGCAGGGCGAGAGGGATGGGGTCGGGCGTGGTGGCGGATGGCTGCACGGGGGCGCGACCGGTCGCGGCCTCGCCGGGCGCCGTGGGCCGGTCGGCGAGGCTCGCCTCCGTCGGGGCCGCGGAGGCGCCCGGACGGGGCGACAGTTGCGCCATCGGCGCCGCGGGCGTCCCGACTCGGGGAGCGCCGAGCGCCGGTGACGGAGAAAGGCGGGAGCCGACGTCACCAGGAATGTCGCCAGCGGGCACGGCGGCGGCGTCAAACCCATCAGCAGGGCCCGCCCTGCGGGACGCCGGCGCGCGAAGCGGTCCGACGCCCGGTGGGGCCAGCGTGACGGCGGGCGAGGTCGAACCGGCGGGTCCTGCGATCGGGGACGCGGCGCTCGAGACGATCGTGGAAGGCCCCGCAAGGGACGACTCGGCGGACCGGCCTCCGTGCGTGGGTGCGAACGCGGGCGAGGGTGACGTCGTCGGGCCGGTGGGCCCGTTGGCCGCGGAAGGCGCCGGGGCGCGGACATCGGTCAGCCGCGGCATGAGTGTGCCCGGTGCCTCGCCCGAGCGGCCAGCATGGGCCCCGCCCACAGTCGATTCCGGCACGGCGACGCGTGGGGAACCGCTTGCCAAGGGGCTCAGGTCCGGCGCAGCCGAGGCCGACAAGCCTGACCCGAGCGTGTCCGCCGCCCGCGTGTCAGCACCCGGGCTGGGGGCGAGACTCGGTGCGTCTGGCGTGGAAGGCGAGGACTCGACCCCGAGGGCTGCGAGCGCCGCGCTCGGGGCTTCATAGCCCCAATCGAGCCCGGGACCAGCGCGG
>CAYWOF010000499.1:0-2655 GCA_964459825.1 uncultured Phycisphaeraceae bacterium
ACGCGACCGTCCAAGCCCGCGCCCCGCGACGAAGCGCGCGGCGAGCCGCGCGTCGTCGTCGCGCGGACCCCCGCGCCCACGCCCCTCGACGGGATCATCGGCCAAGACCACGCCCTCGCCATCCTCCGCGCCTCGATCGCCTCGGATCGCCTCCACCACGCCTGGATCTTCCACGGGCCCGCGGGCGTGGGGAAGTTCACCGCGGCCGTAGCCCCCGCGGGAGCCCTCCTGACTCCCCAGGGCGCCGCCGGCGCCCCCGTGCGCCGCATGCTCGCCGACGGCGCCCACCCCGACCTGCACGTGGTCACCAGGGAACTCGCCAAGGTCAGCCGCGACCAGGATGTCCGCAGGCAGAAGCAGCGGAACATACCGGTCGATGTCATCCGTCAGTTCCTGACCGAGCCCGCCCACCGCACCCGCATCGTCGAGGCCCCCTCGCCCGCCGCCAAGGTCTTCATCGTCGATGAGGCCGAGCTGGTGGACAGCGTCGGCCAGAACACGATCCTCAAGACCCTGGAAGAGCCCCCCGCCGGCACCGTCATCGTCCTCGTCACCGCCTCGGAAACCGGCCTGCTTCCCACCATCCGCAGCCGGTGCCAGCGCGTCGCCTTCGCGCCCCTCGACGAGGCCGCCATGCGCCGTTGGATCGAGCGGTCCGGCGCCGGGGCGCGCCTGGCGGCCCTCGATGAGCCCACCCGCGCGTGGCTCCTGGCCTACGCCGCCGGGTCGCCCGGCCTCCTCACCGCCGCCTTGGCCACGGGGCTGGACGCCTGGCCCCCGGCCCTGGCGCCCCACGTGGCCGAGCTCGATCGCGGGCGATTCCCCATCGATGCCGGCGCGGTCATGGCCGCCCTCGTCGAAGAGTGGGCGCAAGCGCGCGTCGCCGAGCGCCGCGACTCGAGCAAGGAGGCCGCCAACCAGGCCGGGGCGCGCCACCTCCTCGGCCTGCTCGCGGCCCGCTATAGCGCCCGCCTGCGCCGATCGGCGCTCGGTCGCGCCGACGGGGGCGCCGCGGGCGACCACGCGCTGCGCGCCATCGACCTGATCGACCGGGCCGAGGGGCTCATCGACTCGAACGTGCCGATCCAGTTCGTGGTCGAGGACCTGGCCGCGCAGATCGCCCGGCCGGCCTGACGGGAGCGGGGCTCAGGCCTCCACGCTCAGCGGGGCGCGCTCCATCGCCCCCGGCACCCGCGCTCCATCGGGCCCCGGCGCGGCGCGCCCCCGCTCGGCGCCCAGCTGCTCCATGAGCATCGTCCACGTCTCGCGCTCGTACTCGAGGAGCCGGATGACCCCGTCCACCCGGGCCGGGTCCTTGGCCATGCTCGCCTCGGTCAGCTCCTGGAACATGAACGCGTACAGGGCCTTCATCCGCTCGCACAGCTCGGGGTCGTGCTCCGGGCGCATGGTGGTCATCAGCTCCACCACGATGTTGCGGCACTGCGAGATGCCGTTGAACGCGCCCTCGAAGTGACGCTGCGCCAGCGCCTCGCGCCCCTGCCGGGCGAACTTGACGGCGCCCTCGAGCAGCAGCAGGCGCAGCTCCTCCGGGCTCGCCGTGAGCACCCTCGTGCGCAGGTACGAGTTGACGGTGGTGTTCTCGGAGCTCATCTCGCTACTCAGATCGTCCCGGCGCGCCCCCGACTTGATCCCTCCGGCCTCCTTAGCGCACGCCCGCGATCTGGCCCAGGGCCCCCTGCTGCGACTGCAGGGCGGCGATGGCCCGCTCCATGGCCGCGAACTGCCGCTCCAGCACGCCCCGGCGCACCGCCAGGCGATCGTCGAAGGCGGCGATGCGCCGCGTCTGCGAGTCGATCTGGTCGGACAGCCCGCGCCCCCGCAGCGTCAGCACCCCGTCCACCGAGTTCAGGTAGCGCGTGCCGAGCTCCTCGATCTGGGCGGCCACGCCCAGCGAGCTGAACTCGTCCTTGGCGTTCGGGTTGCGCACGAACGCGCCGTTGCCCAGGGGCTCGGGGTCCTTGGGCTTCAGGACGCGGGCGGCGAACAGGTCGGCCACGCCCTGCGGGTCCTCCTCCAGGGCCTGGCGCAGGCGGTCGCGGTCGAGCGTCAGGTCGCCCCCCTCGCCGATGGAAAGGCCCACGTCGGCCAGCTCCTGGAACGAGCTGGTGACGCCGATGGCGTCGGCCTGGATCGTCGAGAACAGCCCCGTGCGCAGGGCGATCGCCGTCGAGTCGCCCAGCAGGGCGCCGCGGGCCTTGGTCTCCTCGTCGTAGCGCGTGTGGAAGTCCACGCGGTCGACCAGCGCGTTGAAGGCGCTGACGAACGAGTTGACGGCCGTCTCGATCGCCCCCGTGTCGCGCGTGACCGTCACCTCCACCGGGTCCGCGCTCGCGCCGTTGAGGTCGATCGTCACGCCCGCGATGACGCTGTCGAGCGTGTTGGTCGTGCTGGAGAGGAGCAGCCCGCGCGCCGGGTCGCTCGAGCCGTAGAACACCCGGGCGTCCTCGCCCTCCTCCAGGGTCGTCGCGCCCAGGTCGAAGCCGCCCGTGTCGAGCACGAACCGCCCCGCCGAGCCGGTGGTCCGCGCCGTCAGCGAGAGCCGGTAGGGCGTCGCCCCGTTGCCGTCGTTGACGATCGCCGCCCCCACGCCCACGCCCGCCTCGTTGATCTTCGAGACCAGGTCCTCCAGCGTGT
>CAYWOF010000500.1:0-762 GCA_964459825.1 uncultured Phycisphaeraceae bacterium
CCCGGATCGGCCCGGGCCGGGCGCGCCGGGGCCCGCGCGGGCCTGGGCACGCCGGCGCAGGGCCTCGAGCTGGGCTTGGCGCCGGGGCGCCGCGGGATCCGCAACCTCCCCGCGCGTCGGCGAAGGCGGGAGCGCCCCCAGGGCCTCGGGATCACGACCCGTGCGCAGCGCCTCCTGCAGCCGGCGCTCGCGATCGGTCTGGATGCGCTTGAGCTCGGCCTGCTCCTTGAGCTTGCGGATGATCCAACTGATCGCCGAGAGGCCCCCCGCGGCGAGAAAGATGACGATGAGCTGGATGTAGTTCTGCACGGGTGCGAATCCTAGCCGCGGAGCGGTGCGACGCGCGAAGGGATCAGGGCGACCTGCCCGCCGTCGGGCTCGCCGGTGAGCCGGCTGAACTGGACCTCAAAGACCGGGTCGAGGATGCCCGGAACGAGCACCTCGGGCGCCGGCCCGGCGGCGGCGATCGTGCCGTCGGCGCGCAGCACGACGGCCCGGTCGGCGAACCGGGCGGCGAGGGTCAGGTCGTGGAGGACGACCAGGACGGCCAGGGGCCTGGAGGCCCCGTGGGCCAGGTCACGCAGCAGCGCGAGCGTGTCGAGGGCGTGCCGGGGGTCCATGGCGGCGACGGGTTCATCCGCGATGAGCGCGCCCGTTCGGTCCGGAGGACCCGGCGCGTGGTCGAGCTGGGCCAGGACGCGGGCCAGCGTGGCACGCTGCTGCTGCCCCGCCGAGAGAATCCCCAGCGGATCGTCCGCGCGA
>CAYWOF010000500.1:772-2629 GCA_964459825.1 uncultured Phycisphaeraceae bacterium
GCCACCGCGCGCCGGTCCTCGGCCTCGGAGCCCGGCACGGCGTGCCGCCCGAACGCGACGACCTGGCGCAGGCTGAACGCGAAGGCGATGGACGATCGCTGGGGCACAAAGCCGATGCGGGCGGCCCGCGCCCGCGCCGGGAGCGCGTGGAGATCGGCCCCGTCGAGCGTGATGCGCCCGCGCACGGGCCGGAGGAGCCCGGCGAGGAGCCGGGCGAGGGTCGACTTGCCGGCGCCGTTGGGACCGACCAGGGCGGTGAGAGCGCCGGGTTCCAGAGCGAGCGAGATCGACCGGAGGATTGGGCGCCCGGGCGCGAACGAGAACTCGATGCCGGAGGCGCACAGGGCCATCGCCGGATGCTACGGGAGGTCGATCGCCCGCGCGGGCCGGGCGCGGGCGTTCCGACGGCGCCGTCCACGCCGGCGCGGACTCTCCGGGCGCCTCCCGGGCCCGGCTGCGGGTGTAGGCTTGGGGCATGAGCACACAGCGAACGGTGGCGGTGACCGGGGCCACGGGGTTCGTGGGCCGGCACATCGTGGAGGAACTGCTCGATCGCGGGCACGCCGTGCGGGCGCTGGTGCGGGACCGGGAGAAGGCCCGGGCCGTGCTGCCGGTGGCGCAGGCCGGGTCCGCCCTGCGGCTGGTCCAGGGGGACGCCACGGATGCGGCGGCGCTGCAGGAGTTGCTGGCGGGGGCCGACGCGTGCGTGAACGCCGTCGGCATCATCCGCGAGGCCGGGGGGGCGCAGTCGTTCCGGCACGTGCACGTGGAGGCGACCCGGCGCCTCGTCGAAGCCTGCCGCGAGGCCGGCGCACGCCGCTACGTGCAGGTCTCCGCGCTGGGCGTGACCGACGACGGGCCGACGGCGTACCAGCGGACGAAGTTCGCCGCCGAGCAGCTCGTGCGCCGGAGCGACCTGGACTGGACCATCCTCCGCCCGTCCCTCATCCACGGGGCGGAGGGCGAGTTCACGCGCCTGGCCGCGACCTGGGCGCGCGGCGCCGCGGCGCCCTGGTTCTTCATGCCCTACTTCTCGCGCGGGCGCCTCGCCAGCGATGTGCCCCTGGCGCCGATCGAGTACGACGCGCCCCTCGTGGCGCCGGTGGCGGTCGAGGATGTGGCGTGGGCGGTGGGGGAGGCCCTGGAGCGCCCGGAAGCGATCGGCGAGGTGTACAACCTCGTGGGGGGCGAGACCCTGACCTGGCCGGAGCTGCTCCGGGCGGTCCGCGACGCCACGCCGGGGTCCAACGACGAGCTGGAGCCCCGGGGAATCCCCGCGGACAAGGCCGCGATCGGTGCGCGGATGGCCCGCGCCGTGGGGCTCGGACGCCTCCTCCCGTTCGACGCGGGGATGGCCCACCTGGGCTCGCAGGACTCGGTGGCGGACCCCGACCAGGCGCGGGCGCAGCTCGGGTTCGAGGGGAGGCCGTTCCGGAGGGTGCTGGCGGGGTACGCGGGGCGGCTGTAGGCCCCCCGCGCAAGGTCAGGGCCGGGCGCGTCACAGGCGCCACAGGTTCCGGCGGATTGTGGCGCGCCTGCGGCCCGTGTGGCGCCTGCGGGGGGAGAGATCGGCGGCCGGGGCAAGCCGGGTCAAGACGCCCGGTCGTGAGGCCGACCTGTGTGAAGGGCCCGCCGCGCGCGGGCCCGGGGGAGGGTGCGTGGGACGCAAGCAGTCGATCACCGAGCTGGAAGGAATCGCGCCGTCGGCCGTCGTGGGCCTCAACCGGAGCGGCATCGTGACGGTCGAGGACCTGCTCAAGGCCGACTACGAGCGCGTCGCGGTCGTGCTCGACTCGTTCGACGATGCCGCCAAGCTGGTGGAGCAGGCCCGCCGCCTGCTCGAGAGCGGCCCGGACG
>CAYWOF010000501.1:0-2628 GCA_964459825.1 uncultured Phycisphaeraceae bacterium
ACCACATGCCCTCGCCGCGCGCGAAGCGGGCCGCGCCGGCCGCGAACCCGCGCACGCGGAGGTCGTCGTTCTCGGGCTCGATGTGGTCGAGGTCGATCCAGCGGCAGGGGAGCGATCGCCCGACGTCGACGATCCGGCGTTCCCAGTGGGAAAGGTCGGCGCGCTCGGCGCCGACGATCGCGAGGGCCTGGAGCTTGCCGCCGGCGTGGTAGGCGCGGGCGTCGCGTGGCAGGAAGCGGTAGAGCAGGCCGTCGAGGCGGTCCTCGGTGAGGTAGACGATGCCGGTGCGCGGATCGACGGCGCAGGCCTCGTGGTAGAAGCGGCCCATGCCACGGATCGGCTCGGGCTTGACGAGGCCCTCGGCCGCCGCGGGCACCTCGAAGACGTAGCCGTGGTGCTTCTCGCCGATGCGCCCCGCGGGGAGGACGGACTCCTCGCACGAGAGCCAGGTGCCCTGCGGCGTGGGCCCGCCGGCGCAGTTGCGGTCGGTGCCGGCGAGGCTGAGGAACTGGCGATCGAGGCGCTGCTCGCGCGGGTCGTAGACGAGGGTGGTCGTGCCGGCGCGGCAGGGGCGCACGCCGCGCCCGCGGTCGTAGATGAGCGCGGGGTCGGTCTGGGCGAGGAGCTCATCGCCCTGGCCCCACGGGCCCAGGCCGGGGATGGCCTCCTCGTTCTCGTGGTTGCGCACGAGGATGGTGCGTCCGCCGGGACCGGGGAAGGCGGCCATGCCGTCGGGGCGACCGGGCACGAAGAGGCCGTCATCCATGCGCTCGCCCGCGCGCGAGATGACCGTGTACGAGAAGCCCTCGGGCAGGTCGAGGATGCCGGCCACGTCGGGGATGAGCGGGCCCAGGCCCGGCTCGAGGATGTCATCGACGATGCGACCGAACGCCGCGCCCCCGCCGCCCCCCCCGGTGCGCCGCCAGAGCAGGCCGAGACCGGCGAAGCCCGCGGCGTACGCCCCGGCGCGCTGCATGAAGTGGCGGCGGGTGAGAGACATGGCGGGGGATCATTGACGGGCGGCGGCGGACGAGTGTTCAGTGATCGTGAAGGCCGGGGCGCGGCGGGTCTCCCAGTCTAACGCCCCGGCGCCCGGGGCGACTCAGCGCGACAGCCGTCGGAGCTGGCGCGCGATCGACTCGACCCGGGTCCGCTCGCCCGGGGAGCGCGCGGCGAACCCGTCGAGGCCGGCGCGGAGGGCCGCCAGGTGCTCATCGATCGAGCCCTCATCGAGGCGCACGCCCAGCGGCGGGCCATCGACCGGTGCGCCCATCACGCGGGCGATGACGAGGTTTCCGAGCTCGGGGCGGAAGTGCGAGGACTCCCACCACCAGCGCATGGGCGCGGCGTCCCGCCGGGGCGGCGGCACGGCCTCGACGGTGTACGCGCTCGGGCCGGTGAAGTCCCAGACGGGGATCCTCGCGCCGCTCGCCCCGCCCTCCTCGCGCGCGATGGCCACGATCGCCCGCTTCCACGACTCGAACCCGTCCCACAGGCCGATGGCGCGGATGATCTCCAGGTGCACCGCGTGGACCGGGGGCATGACGATGACCAGCCCGGTGCCGCGCTGGCGGCAGGCGCGGGCCAGGGCGCGGACCAGGCCGATCCGGTCGTCGCTGAGGGTGAAGCGCCCGTACATCTCGGGGTTGTTGAGGGCCCCGCGCGTCGCCTGGTCGAAGGCCGCCCGCTGCGCGGGCCCGCGCGGCGGCGGGACCATGCCGAAGCCGCGGGGCGTCAAGCGGGGCGGCGCCCCGCGCCGCCAGGCGTCGAGGGTCTCGAGCGACCGGTTGGTGGCGTAGCGGCTCAGGAGGTTGCCGAGGTGGTAGTCCACGCCGGTACGGGACGGGTCGAAGCGCGAGCGGGCGAAGTCGTGGTTCTCCCACCGGTTGGCGTTGAAGGTGTGGAAGTCCAGGCACAGGACGATGGTGCGCGGCGGCCAGCGGCGGAGCGCGAAGCGGCAGGCCTCCGCCAGCTCGTGCATGTTGACGCCGCCGATGCCCATGGTCACGACGGCGTCGGTGCCCCACTCGGGGCGGTAGGGATCGATGCCGCGCTCGACGCGCGACGAGCCGGCGACCAGAATCTCGCAGGGCCCGTGGTTCACCACCTCGGCCGCGAGCGTGCGCGTCCAGTAGGGCTTGCCGGCGTCGAGGCGCGGACTCTCCCAGAGGCGGTAGGCGGTGAAGGGATCGACGATGAGGTTGAAGGCGGCGATGAGGGCGAGGGCCAGGCCGGCGAGCGCCCCGAAGACGACCAGGTAGCGCGCGTCGCGCGGCGGGACGTGCGCCGGCGCATCGCCGCGCGCGCCGGGCCTGGCCTCGACCTCCATCACGGGCCCGCTTGTGGCGTCTAGAACTGCCAATACAGGAACTCCTGCACGCGGTCGAGGTTCATGACGCTCCAGACGAACGCCGCGGCGAAGCCGATGGCCCAGACGGGGCCGGGGCGCCAGGCGAGGCGCACGCGCCGGATGCGCAGCCCGATCGCGTCGAGCATGGCGCGCTCGTCCAGCGCCCGCCCGAAGACCTCCTGCGTGTTGGGGAGCGCCCACACCCAGAGCAGCAGCCCGCCGAGGATCGCCAGCGTGGTGTTGCGCCCGTCGTAGTGGGCCAGCGTGCCGCCGTTGAG
>CAYWOF010000502.1:0-2622 GCA_964459825.1 uncultured Phycisphaeraceae bacterium
AACACCAGGGCCCGCGCGTCAGCGCCGGACTCCACCGCCCGGGCGCCCAGGGCCGCGAGCATCTCGGGCGTGAGGGCGTTGCGCTTGCCCGGCCGGTCCAGCACGACGACCGCCACGGGGGGCGCGCCCTCGCGCTCGAGGCGGATCACGGGGCCGGCCTCTGCCCGGCGCTCGCCGCGCCCCGCGCCGCGCCGACGATCCGCATGGCGAACGCCGCGGCCTCACCCAGGTGCTCCGGGTCCACGCCGGTGGTGTATCCCGCGCGCTCGACCGTGCGCACGAGCAGCTCCGTGCCGATGTTGCCCGGCGCCCGCCGCTCCGGCGTGCCGGCGTAGGGGCATCCGCCCAGGCCCGCCGCCGAGCCATCGAACGATCGAACTCCCAGTTGCAGCGCCTCGCGCACGCACTCGGCGGCGCGTCCGAACGTGTCGTGCAGGTGCAGCGTCAGCCGCCCCACCACATCGTCCCCCAGCCGCCCCGCCAGCGCGTGGATCAGGGCGTGGATGGACTCCGGCTCGCTCGCGCCGATCGTGTCCCCCAGGTCGATCTCGTCCACGCCGGCATCGGCCAGCGCCTGCGCCACGTGCCCCACCCGCCCGGGCTGGATCGCCCCCTCGAACGGGCAGCGCACGACGCACGAGATGTACCCGCGGACCTCCAGACCGCTCGCGTGGGCCAGCCCGATCGCGGGCTCGAACCGCCGGATCGTCTCGGCGATCGACGCGTTGGTGTTCCGATGGCTGAACGTCTCCGAGGCCGCCGTGAAGACCCCGACCTTGCCGATCAGCCGCCGTCCCGCCCGCTCGTTGACCGCCAGCGCCGCGCGCACGCCCTGCTCGTTGGGCACCAGCGCCGACAGCAGCGGCGCACGACCGGCGCCGCCCGCCGCCGGCCCGGACGATGGCGCGGCGGTCAATCCCGCGAACACGTCCGAGGCGTCCGCCAGCTGCGGCACCCACCTCGGGCTCACGAAGCTCGACACCTCGATCTCATCCACGCCCGTGGCGGCCAGCAGCTCCACCAGGCGCACCTTGTCGGACGTGGCGATCACGCCGGGCTCGTTCTGCAGCCCGTCGCGCGGCGCGACGTCGGTGATGCGCACCCGCTCGCCCATGCCCGATCCTAGGGACTCGTCCCGGGGCGCTCACTCGGCCCGCTTGAACAGGTCGAGGAACCGGTCCTCGAACTGCTCGAACACGCCCAGCCGGTCGAGCTCCTCCTTGAGGCGCATCGCCTGGTTGCGGTCCTTGCGGGCCTCCGCGAACAACTGCTCGATCCGGGCCCGCGTCGGCGCATCGACCGCTTTGTCCGGCGCGGGCGCGCCCTCGCCCTCGGCGGCGGCTTCCCCCTCGACCTCGACCGCCTCGGCGCCCTCCCCCGGCTCCTCGGGCAGCGGCGGCAGATCGGCCGCGCCCTCGCGCGCCTGCTCGCGCAGCTTCCCGAGCAGCTCGATCAGGGCCTTGTCCACCGTCTCCGCGTGCCGGGCCAGTTCCTCCAGGGTCACGTCCAGGCCCGCCAGGAGCGTGAACACGCTCAGCACCGCGCGGGCGGCCTTGGGGTTGGGCACGCCCGCGGCGAAGAACGGGATCTCGCCGAGCAGGCACAGGCCCGGGATGCCCCGGTCCGCCGCCGCCCCCAGCAGAACCCCGTTGAGCCCGCCGATCTGCCCGTCCTCCAGCGCCTTCACCTCGAGCTTCTGGAGCTCGCCCAGCGTGTCCTTGTCCGTGGCGGCCCCGAACACCCTCGGGTACTTGGACGGGTGCAACTGCGAGGCCATGGACGCGAACGTCACCACGCGCCCGGCCCCCAGCTCGATGGCCCGGTCCAGCAGCAGGTTCGCGAAGTCGTAGACGCCCACCAGCGGCTGCGCCTCGCCCAGGAAGATGAACAGCTCGCGCCTGGTCGCCGGATCGGTCCAGCGGTGGAAGATGCTGCGCGGCAGGCGCGGCACCGCGATCAGCCCCTTCTCGACATCCACCTGGGGGACGTCGAAGTGCCCCTTGGGCGGCAGCTCCGCCACGGGACGGGCCCCGAGCTTCTGGATCAGGTATCCCGCGGCGATCACCGCGACGTTGCCCATGCCGGGCCACGCGGCGATCAGCCAGGGCTTGTTGTCCGGTGTTTCGGGCATCGCTCGCTGCGCTCCGCGGGTCGGCGCAGTATACGAGCGCGGATCGTGCGATCGCGGCGCGGCGTCAGGTCTGCAGCACGCCCGTCCGGAACGGCCTCGAGTAGTCCCAGCCGCTCGCGAACGAGAGCGCCGCGATCAGCTCCTCGCGGGTGCGGTGCGGCTCGATGATCCGGTCCACCCAGCCGCGGGCGGCGCCGTGCCGGATGTCCTGCTGCTCGTTGTACGAGGCGCGCACGGCGTCGAGGATCTGCTTGTGCGTCTCCGGGTCGATCCTCTCCCCCTTGCGCTCGCGGCTCTTCTCCTCGATCATCGCCAGCGTGCCGGTCGCCTGGTTGGCGCCCATCACGGCGTACTTGGCGCTGGGCCAGGCGAGCGTGAGGAAGGGGTCGAACGCCCGCCCGCACATCGCGTAGTGCCCCGCGCCGTACGAGCCGCCGAGGATCACGGAGATCTTGGGGACGATCGAGTTGCTCACGGCGTTGACCAGCTTG
>CAYWOF010000503.1:0-2621 GCA_964459825.1 uncultured Phycisphaeraceae bacterium
GTGCATGCTCCTGGAGCACTTCGGCGCGGGTGGCGCGGCCCTGACGGCGTACTGCTACGCGGTGACCGGCGTGACCTACGGGCTGCTGTGCGGCGTGGACAGCCCCAACGGGTTCGGCATCGCGGCGTACCACTACGCCGCCCTGGGCATCGCGGCGGCGATCCTCGGCCAGACATTCTCCGGCGAGGACGGCGCGATCGGCGTCCACGGACGGGCGATCTACGAGCAGGAGGGAACCGCCGGCGCCACCATCGGCGTCATGGGCGAGAGCAACGGGGTGACGGGGCGCGGCGTGCTGGGGCGGGCGATCGGGACGACCGGCGTCAACTACGGCGTTCGCGGCGAGACCTCCAGCGCGACCGGCTTCGGCGGGTACTTCGTCGGCAAGGGGTATTTCTCGGGCAATCTCGGGGTGGGGGTCGCGCCGACGGCGGCCAAGATCGCCGTGGCCGGGGGCGCCACCTGCTCGGGAACGACGTGGGTCAACGCGTCGGACGTGAATCTCAAGGAGCACTTCGCCCCGATCGACCCGCGCGACATCCTGGAGCGGGTGGCGGCCTTGCCGATCCGGTCGTGGAGCTACAAGTCCGAGCGCGCGGGGGTCGTGCACGTGGGGCCCACGGCGCAGGACTTCCGCGGCGCCTTCGGGCTCGGGCACGACGACACCTCCATCGGAACGGTGGATGCCGACGGCGTGGCGCTGGCGGCGATCCAGGGGCTCAACGCCAAGGTGGAGGAGCGTGGGGCGCACGTGGCGGCGCTGCGCGAGGAGAACGCGCGGGTGCGGGCCGAGCTGGAGGAGACGCGGGCGCGCGTGCGGGCGCTGGAGGAGGCCGTGGCGCGGCTGGTGCGGGCGGGCACGCCGAGGTAGCAGGCCCTCGCGCGAGGACGCGCGGGTGGCTGACCTCTACGCCTCGCCCGCGACAAAGGCACTGGCCGGCGCGAAGCACGTGGGTCAGTGCCACGGGCGGTCGGTGGCACGAAGGGGGATCAGCGTTGGGGCGTCTCGCGCTCGCCGGTGACGGGATTGGAGAAGTGGGCTTCCTGCACGGGCACGACGACGGCGAGGATGTGCTCGAGGATGCGGGCGGGTGAACCCATGGCGTTGACCTCGCTGACGAGCTGCTTGGGGTAGAAGGCGAGGACCGGGTAGGTCTCGGCCTCGTAGACCTCCCAGCGGCGGCGGATCACATCCTCGCGCGCATCGTCGACGCGGTTCTCCTTCAGGGCGCGCCGGCGGAGGCGGTCGAACATCTTCTCCTTGTCGGGGCAGATCAGGTGCACGATGGAGAGGACGTCCAGGTGCTTCTCGAGGAGCCTGGCTTGGGCGACGTTGCGCGGGATTCCGTCGAGGACGAGGAGGTCCTGCCGGGGCTTGTAGCGTGAGAGGACGGTCTGGGCGTGCATGTTCTCCTGCCACATCCGGACGGTGATGTCGTCGGGCACGAGCTCACCGCGGGAGGAGTACTGGAGGAACTTCCGGCCCAGGTCGCTGGTCATGTCGAGGGAGCGGAAGACCTCGCCGCAGGAGAGGTGGAAGAAGCCGGGGATGCACCCGAGGATCTTGCCCTGCGTGCCCTTGCCGGCGCCGGGGGCGCCGAAGAGGAGGACGGTTCGGAAGCGTTGGGACATGGCGGGCTCCTGCGTGTTATCGGGCAGGGTACGGCCTGGTGGCGGGCGCGGGCAAGGCGGGAGCGGTCCGCGGCGGGCGAGGGCGCCGGCGTTCGATGCATCGGTCGGGAGAGGGCCGGGGTGAAGGGCTGCTACACGGGGCGCTTGCGCCAGAAGCCGGCGAGGGCCCCGGCGGACGCGGCCGCGGCGGAGGGGAGGTACGCGACGGCGTACGACCAGAAGGAGCGGGCCTGCTGCTCGATCTGTCCGCTGAGGGCGTCGTAGCGCTCCTGCACGAGGGCCCACTTGACCTCGATGAGGCCGGAGTACTGCAGGCCGAACATGGCGATGAAGAAGAAGCCGATGGCGACGATGGCGAGGCGGAGGAAGGCGCGCAGGGCGTAGGCCATGGCGAAGCCGACGAAGAAGCTGAAGCCGAGGCGGAAGACGGCGGGCGACCAGGCGGAGAGGCCGGGGGGCTCGGCGGGAGCGGGGGCGGCGGCGCCGTCGCCGGCGAAGCCCGCGACGACGCCCGTGGGCACGCCCTCGACGGGCGCGGGCTCGGGGAGGACGAGCGGGAGGGCCAGCCCCGCGCCCATGGCGAGGACGGCGAGCACGATGAGGATCCGGGACCAGAGGGGAAGCCGGGCGGGGCGTGCGGGCGGCGCGGGGGACTTCTCGGGGGCTGGGCTCTCGCTCATGGGCGGGCTCCTGGCGTCGCGGCCGATCGATCCTTGGGATTCCGGAGCGCAGGGTATCGACGGCGATCAGGCCCCTGCGGCCGGGCGGGCGTGGTAGACCTTCCAATCGAAGGTCTCGATGAGGGCGTCGATGACATCGTGGGTGGGCGTGGGGATGGCGCGGCGCCGGGCGTGGTCGATGATCTGCCGGTTGAGCTGGCCGACCTCGCTCTCGCGCCCGGCGCGGATGTCCTCGACCATGCTGGGGGTGTGGGCCCGGGCGTGCTCGAGGAACCGGAAGGCGCGATCGGGGAAGTCGGGTCCGAGGTC
>CAYWOF010000504.1:0-2617 GCA_964459825.1 uncultured Phycisphaeraceae bacterium
GATGGCCCGTCGCCGCCCCAGCCGCCGGACGCGCACGATCGGCTCGACGCGCGACGGCGCCGGCGCTCCGGCCGTGCCGCCCGGCGCGGGCGTCGCTCCCGGCGTGCGGGCGTGCGCCCTCGGGGGCCCCACCATGAGCCTCACCAGCTCGACGCGCGGGAGCCCGGCGAGGGGGCGTGTGGCCACCACGCGTCCATCGCGCAGGACCGTCACGCGGTCGGCGATGGCGTACACCTGATCGAGGAAGTGCGTGACGAGGATCACGCCGAGGCCCTCGGCCCGCAGGCGCCGCACGGTGTCGAACAGGCGCGCCGCTTCGCCGGCATCGAGGCTGGACGTCGGCTCATCCAGGGCCAGGACACGCGCGCGGACATCCAGCGCCCGGGCGATCGCCACGAGCTGGCGCATCGCGATGGGCAGCGACCCGAGCTCGGCCGCGGGAGAGATGTCGAGGCCCACCCGGGCCAGCGCCGCGCGGGCGCGATCGCGCCGCAGCCGGTGGCGGAGGCGCCAGCGCGAGGGCTCGCGTCCGGCGCTCAGGTTGTCGGTGATCGAGAGGTGCGGGAGGAGGTTCACCTCCTGGTGGACGCAGGCGATGCCCTGCGCCTCGGCCTCGTGCGGAGCGCGGGGCGCGAACTCACGCCCGGCCAGCACCATTCGTCCGGCATCGGCCCGGTGGACGCCCGTGAGGATGCGGACGAGCGTGCTCTTGCCCGCGCCATTCTCCCCCATCAGCGCGTGCACCTCCCCCGCGCGCACCGTGAGGTCCACCGCGTCCAGGGCCCGCACGCCCGGGAACGACCTGGTCAGCCCCCGGACTTCGAGCAATGGAGTTGGTTCCGGCGCGTCCGGCATGGGACGGATCGGATCAGTACCGGCGGCTGGGGAGCGCCGCCGCCGCCTGGGTCTGGTCGAAGACCTCCTCGTGGGTCACGATCCGCCTGGGCACGGTCCTTCCGGCCGCCAGCGCCTCGGCCGCGTCGAAGATCTGCGGGCCCAGCAGGGGGTTGCACTCAACGGTGCAGTTGAGCGTGCCGGCGACCATGGCCTCGAACGCGCTGCGCACGCCATCGATCGAGACGATCAGGATGTCCTGGCCCGGCCGGCGTCCGGCCTCCTCGATGGCCTGGATCGCGCCGAGCGCCATGTCGTCGTTGTGCGCGAAGAGGGCCGTGAGCGTCGGCCCCTCCGGGGTCTTGAGGAACGCCTCCATGACCTCCTAGCCCTTGGCCCGCGTGAACTCGCCGCTCCGCGAGAGCACGATCCTCATCTCGGGGTGCCGGGCGATCACCTCGGCGAAGCCGGTCTGCCGATCGGTCGCGGCCGCCGCCCCCGGCGTGCCCTGGAGCTCGGCGATCACGGCCCTCCCGCCCGTGGCCTCGGCGAGCCAGTTCGCGGCCTTGCGTCCCTCCTCGATGAAGTCGGCGCCGATGAATGTCGCGTAGAGCGATTCGTCGCCCACCTCCACCGTGCGGTCGCTGAGGATCACCGGAATGCCGGCCTCCTTGATCTCGCGCAGCACCGGCTCCCACCCGGTCGCGACGATCGGCGGGAACGCGATCACGTCCACGTCCTGGGTGACGAAGTTCCGGAGGATCCGGATCTGGTTGCCCTGGTCACCCTGGGCGTCGTCGAAGACGAGCCGGATCCCCCGCTTCTTCGCCTCTTCCTTGATGGACTCGGTGTTGGCCGTGCGCCACGCGCTCTCGGCGCCGATCTGGGCGAACCCCACGACCAGCGGCCTGGACGGCGCGCCGGCGCCGGTGGCGGGCGCCGGCGCGGGCGACCGCTCGCACGCCAGCAGGCTCGCGCCCAACAGCCCCAGCACGATGAGCGGACGGATGGGGATCATGGCGATGCGGCTCCGTCGGGGAGGGACGCCGGCAGGCACGCCGGTCACGCTCCCGCGTCCTGAGCGTATCGTCGGTTCTCCCCCTCCGCCGGGCGCGCCCGTGGTATCGGGTCGCCGCGGCGACCGGACCCGATGTCCGATGCCCCCGACCCAGCCCGCCATCCTCGGACTGGACTTCGGCACCTCCAGCGTCCGGGCGGTGCTGGCCGACCCGGCCTCCGGGGACACCCTGGGGACCGGCGTGTGCGCCTATCGGCGCGGCGAGGAGGGCGTGATCACCCGCGCCGCCGACCCCCACCTGGCACGCCAGCACCCCGCCGACTACTTCGAGGGCCTGGAGGCCGCCGTCCGCGCGGCCCTGGACGACGCACGGACCCGGTGCGGCGCCGGGTTCCGGGTCGGGGCCATCGGGGTCGACACGACGGGCTCGACGCCCGTGCCGGTCGACCGGCGTTGCGCCCCGCTGGCGCTCGCCCCCGAGTTCCGCGACGAACCCGACGCGATGGCGTGGCTCTGGAAGGACCACACCGCCCACGAGGAAGCGGGCGAGATCACCGCCGCCGCCCGGAGCGCCGGCCGGCCCTTCCTGGCCAAGTGCGGCGGCACCTACTCGTCCGAGTGGTACTGGGCCAAGGTGCTCCGGTGCGCCCGGATCAACCCGCGCGTGTTCGAGAGCGCCCACGCCTGGCTGGAGTTGTGCGACCTCATCCCGGCGTGGCTGACGGGCGCCGACGACCCGGGCGCCGTGCGCCGGAGCATCTGCGC
>CAYWOF010000505.1:0-2612 GCA_964459825.1 uncultured Phycisphaeraceae bacterium
AGATCCCCCACTTCCTCGCGATCGCCTGGATGTACCGCGAGGACTACGCGCGCGGGCGCTACCGCGTGCTCCCCGTGGTGGATCCCACGGGGACGCGCACCGCCTTCACGACGCTGGCGTGGAGCGTCCTGTTCCTTCCGGTCGCCCTCTCCCCGGCCCTTCTGCTCACACCCCGGGCCGGTGCGCTGTACATCGCGATCGCCCTCGTCACGGGCGTTCTGTTCCTCGGTCTCGTGCTGCGCTGGGCGCGCGAGCGGACCCGTTCCAACGCCCGCGCCGCGTTCATCGCCTCGGTGATCCACCTGCCCCTCCTGCTCATCGCCCTGGTTGCCGACGCGGGCGCGGCACGGATCTTCTAGCCATGGCCCGCGCGCCCGCTCCCGCCAGTGCCGGCCCGGGCGCGAGCGCCGGCGCCCTTCCCCGCTGGCTCGTCCCCGCGATGCTGGCGGCGGCGCTGCTCCTCATCACGTCCGTCTCCGCGCTCATCTTCCTCCCCCTGGTCCTGACCGGTCCGGGCCGGGACGTCCGACCCGCCGGCGCCGTCACCTCCGCTCTGACGCCCGATCCCGCCTTCGAGGGCATCTCGATCCCGGAGTTCACGCTCACCGATCAGGACGGCGGGGCGGTCACGCAGGAGATCCTCGACGGGCGGGTGACCATCCTCGACTTCATCTTCACCAACTGCCCGCTCGTCTGCCCCGGCATGTCGGCCCGGATGCAGCAGCTCGCGGAGCGCCTCGAAGGGACCTCCGTGCGCTTCCTGAGCATCAGCATCGACCCGGCCCACGACACGCCCGAGGTGCTCCGGGCCTACGGCGAGCGTCACAACGCGAACTTCTCGCGCTGGGTCTTCCTGACCGGCCCGGCCGAGACCAGCACCCGACTGACCCGCGCCATCGGCTTCGCGCTCGAGGTCGAGCAGGACCGCGAGATCGAGCTGCCCGACGGGTCGAAGATGAACAACATCCTCCACCCGTCCAAGCTCCTCCTCATCGGGCCCCGGCGCGAGGTGCTCGCGATGTACCGCTTCGACACGGCCGAGGACTTCGAGGCGCTCTCCGCCCGGGCCCGGGCGTCCGCCGCGGACTTCTCCCCCCGGGGCGCCCGCTGACCTCTACCGGGTGCGCCCGCGCCGACGCCGGCCCCCCGCCATCGCGCGCTCGATCGCCTCGGCGGTGCGCGGGATCGATCCCGTGAGGTTCCGGCGCCCGCCGGGCGTGACGAGGATGTCATCCTCGATGCGGATGCCGAGGGAACGCGTCGGCAGGTAGATCCCGGGCTCGACGGTGACGACCATGCCGGACCGCAGCGGGCCGTCGGGCACGACGTCGTGCACCTCGAGCCCGATGGGGTGCCCGATGCCGTGGATGAAGTGGTCGCCGTAGCCGGCCTTGTCGATCACCGCCCGGGCCGCCGCGTCCACCTGCCACATGAAGGCCCCGGGGCGCACCGCGCGGATGCCCGCGTCGAGCGCCCGGAGCACGATGTCGTACACCTCGCGCTGCTCGCGCCCGAATCGCCCGCTCGCGGGGAACGTCCGCGTCACGTCGGCCGTGTACGCGCCGACGCGGGCCGCCGCATCGATGACCACCAGGTCGCCGTCGCGAATGGTGCCCGTGCTGGCCATGTAGTGAAGGACGGTGCCGTTGGCGCCCGCCCCGACGATGGAGTTGTAGCCCGTGTCCGCGGCGCCGCCGGAGGCGAAGCCGGCCTCGAGGACGCGCTGGAGCTCGCGCTCGGGCATGCCCGGCCGGAGCGCACGCAGGGCCGCCGTGAAGCCCTCGGCCGTGGCGTCCACCGCCCGCTCCAGCATGGCGAGCTCGGAGCGCGACTTGACGGCCCGCTGCGCGGGCAGGAGGTCCGTGCGGTCCTCGATCACCACGCCGATCGTCCGCTCGGCGACCTTGCGGAACAGGGCCAGGTCCGGCGAGACCGGGCCGTCGTAGACCGCGAACGGGTGGAGGCACGCCAGGCGCTTGCGCCGGCGCGCGACCGCGCTCAGGGTCCGCGCGAGCATCGTCGTCCGGAGCGCGGTGGCGAACCCGGTCCGGGCCCGGAGCGCCTCGCCCAGGCGCTCGCGCCGGCCATCCCAGTCTTCGAGCTCGGGATTGAGGGGCTTGAGGAACAGGATGCACCGGCGCTTGGGATCATCGGAGGCGGGATCCAGCAGCACCGCCGCCCCGGGCTCATCGCGGATCCCGGTGAGGTAGTAGAAGCTCCAGTCGGGCTCCCACGGCCCCTTCAGGGGCGGCGCCCCCTCGCCCGCGAGCACCAGCCCCACCGCGCCGCGCAGGCGCTCCAGCACACGCTCGCGCCGGCGGGCAAACTCTCCCAGGTCCAGTCCATCTCCGATCCTCATGCACGCTCCTTTCGCGCGGCCCGGGAGGGCCCACCGTGTCGGTTCCGGACGGAGACGGTACGCGCCCCGACCTCGACATCCACCGGCCCGATCGTGAACCGGCGCGGGCGCCGGACCGGGTCGCGGATGGCGCTGGCGGCGCGCCCGATCGCCTCGGCCCCGGCCCCATCCCGCCCGCGGGATCGGGCCAAACTCGCCAGCGCCAGGCGCAGGAGCTCCCCCACGACCACCACGGGCTGCTCCGCCAGTTCGC
>CAYWOF010000506.1:0-2610 GCA_964459825.1 uncultured Phycisphaeraceae bacterium
GGCTCATCGAGTTCTGCGAGTCGCGCGGCGACGGCGCCGGGGCGGCGCGGTGGCGCGAGCACGTCCGGGCCCGGATCGGGCGTGACCCGTGACGGGCGGCTCAGCGAGCGCGCCGGCGGCGCGCGAGGACCGTGGCCGGCGCGAGGAGGACGAGCAGACCGGCCGGGGCGGGGACCTCGACGTAGAGCGAGATGTTGTCCGCCCCCTCGCGCACGCCGATCCCGGTGGCCGAGAGGGCGAACACGTTGATGCGCCCGATCTGGTTCGGGTGGTTGAGGCGTGCGATCCCGAAGAACGAGCCCGGGGCGACCACGCCCTGCGCGACCATGGCGTTGGTCGTGTCGAAGACGCTCACCTGGACGCCCGCCGGCGCGCCCAGGGCCAGGACATCGAACGCGACGGCGCACTTGTCCGCGAGCGGAAAGAGCAGGTCCAGGCTGTCGGCGGGCGTGTTCGCCAGCACGACATCGCCGAACGGGCCGAGGGTGGCCTCGGTGTAGAGCCCGCCGGGGCCGCGCGGCGACGGCACCACCGGTGCGCCGCCGAGCGTGTTCGACTGCACCCGGAGGTTGCCCTGCGACAGTCCGGCGAGGAACGGTCCGTTCGCCACGCCGGGCGCCAGGGGATCGTCCATGACCAGGGACAGCCCCGGCAGGAGCGTGCTCTCCTCGAAGTCCTCCAGGCCCTTGAACAGGCAGTGGGGAGGCGGGCCCTTGATGAACTCGTTGAACTGGGAGCGGCTGGCGAAGATGAGGAACCCCTGCCCGGAGGCAGCCGGCGCGACCACCGCGACCGAGAGCCCCGCCGCCAGACCCATCCGCCGATTCGACCTCATGGCTCGCCTCCTGTGGTGCGGGCGGGCGCCCGGTCCTTGACCGGCGTGATGAACTCACGCCCGACGCGATGCCCGGTGGGCCGGTCCCTCCCCGAGGGGCCCGCTCTTCCGTGTTCCAAGCTACCGGCGAGGTAGTGGGAAAGTCAAGGATGAACGGGTTTTTCGGGGCCTGGGCCGGGGTCGAAGGTCCCGCTCCGGCGTGATGGCGGCCATCCAGACGTATTCCGTTCGCGTGCCACCCAAGCAGAAGCCCCCGCGGTCGGAGCCCGCGGGGGTGAGGTTGGCTGGGGATGCCGCCGGTTGTCGCGGCCTCAGGCCGCCTCGCGCCGGGTCTTGCGGCTCTTGCCCACCGTCCGCTGCTCGGCGATGGCGCGCCGGGCCGGCTCGGCGATCATGGTCTCGACCAGCTCCAGCGGCTCGCGCGCCCACATGTCGGCGCCGATCTCCTCGGCCAGGCCGTCGGCCCGGTTGAAGACCCCGCCGCCGACGACGATCTGGAGCGTCGGGCAGGCGCCGATCTCGTGGAGGGTGTCGATGAGCTGGCGGATCTGCGGCAGGTCGTTGGCCCCGCTGGCGAAGAGCAGGAGCACGTCGGGCTGCGACTCGTGGACCTGGGCGAGGATCTCGTCGTTGGGGATGCCCCCGCCGGCGAAGCGGGTGGCGAAGCCGGCCTGCTCGAGGAGGTCGATGGCCATCTGGGCGCCGAGCTCGTCGGAGTCGCGCGGCCCGCACATGGCGAGGACGGAGCGTCCGCGCGCGGCCCCGGGCACGAGGCGCGAGGCGTTCTGGTCGACGAGCACGCGCAGGAGGCGGGTGGCGAGGTGGTGGCTGAGCTTGGAGAGCTGGTCGGAGCGGTAGAGCTTCTCGATCATCTCGTAGGTGGGCCAGAAGAGGCCGGTGACGAGCTGCTCGGGCTCGGCGCCCTGGGCGAGGGTGTCGGCGATCACGGACCGGGCCGCGGGCCGGTCGCCGCTGATGAGGGTCTCGAAGAAGCGTTCGACGAGGATCTCCTGGCTCATGGTGGGTCTGTCCCGGGGGCTGGCGCCAGGGTCCGGGGTCCTCCGCCCGGGTCCCGCGCGAGGGCGATGAACCGGGCCGCTCCGGGCCCGGGGTCAGCGTGCTCGTCGCTTGCATCGCCCAGCGCGGGCGCAAGTCGTGAAGGATCGCCCGGCGTGCGGCGCCTGCGCCCGTCGCGCGGGAACCGGGTGTCCGATAAGCCGGCGCGGGGGGCGGTTATCCGGCCGTGGGCGTGCTTCTCGGACCTGGGGGCGGGGAGGAGGCGGCGCGATGGGCTCGGGTGCAGACGCAGATGCCCAGGGTGAGCGCCCGCGAGGTCGGTCGCTCGAAGCCGGCCGCGAGCAGCAGGTCCGCCAGGCGCTCGCGGGTGGCGAAGGTGCTGACGCTGCGCGGCAGGTAGCGGTACGCGCCGCTCGTGTCGCCGCTCAGGAGGGTCGCGGTGCGCGGCATGATCCACCCGCAGTACAGGTCGTGGACCCATCGCGCCGGGGCGCGCCGGGGGCGTTCGAACTCGAGGATGACGAGGCGCCCGCCGGGCCGGAGGACGCGCGCGAACTCGGCGAGGGCGCGTGCCGGGTCGGCGACGTTGCGCAGGCCGAAGGCGATGGTCGCGACGTCCACGCTGGCGTCGGGCAGGGGCAGGGCCAGGGCGTCGCCCTCGAGGTACTCGATCTTGGCGCGCACGGGCCCGGGCAGGCGCTCGCGCTTGCGCGCGGCGATGGCGAGCATCTCGGGCGTGAAGTCGAGGCCGATGACGC
>CAYWOF010000507.1:0-2609 GCA_964459825.1 uncultured Phycisphaeraceae bacterium
CCCGTCGGTGTGGCGGGCGCCTCGCCCGGAGCGGGGGCGGCCGTGCCGGTCACGGGCGCCGGGCCCGCGGGCCTGGTGGCGAAGTTGAGCCCGATCGCCCCCAGCAGGTAGACGGCGAACATGATGATCGTGGCGATGGTCAGCGCATCGCCGGTCTTGGCGCCGAACGCGGTCTGACCCGAACCCGCACCGGACCCGAACGCTCCCGAGAGCCCGCCGCCCGCGGGACGCTGGATCAGGATCGTCAGCATCAGGATGACGGAGATGGCCATGAAGAGAATGACCAGCAGGGCCACGACGTAGTTGTTGATCGCCAGCGTCAGGATCATGGGCCGATCGTAGGTCGGATGGCGAAGGGGCCGGATCGGAAGCCCGCCCCCCGCACCGAGCCATCGGCACGGAACTCGACGCTGGCCGCGCCATCGACGGCGGTGGTCAGCCAGGTCCGGCCGACACGGGCCCATTCCCAGCGGGCGTCGTCCGCGCGCGAGGGGCCGGTGGACTGCACGATGACGGGCGGGTCCAGGGACGCGACCAGGCGGTAGGCGGCATCGCGGGCGCTCCCGTGGTGGGGCGCTTCCATCGCCTCGGCGGCCAGGTCCGGGAAGGCCGCCTGGAGCGCGAGGATCGCGTCGGTCTGGATGTCGCCCGTGAGGAGCAGCCGCCGGGGACCGGCCCGGGTCGGCGCCTCGACCAGCGCCACGAGCGAGCGGTCGTTGGCCTCGACGAACCCGCTCCCCGGAGCCGGCGAGAGAAGGCGCATGGTGGCCGCACCGAGCGTGAGCATCTCCCCCGCGCCCACGGTTCGAACCTCGATGGCAAGGGCGCGCAACGCCTCGTGGAGGAACGCCTCGGGGCCGGCCGGGCGTGCGCCGACCCGCTCGGCGAAGGCCTCGCCCACCAGGACGGTGCGCACGCCCAGCGGCCCGGCGATGTCGGCCAGGGCGTTGTAGTGGTCGAGGTTCGGGTGCGAGATGACCACCGTCCGGACCCGCCGGACTCCCAGCGCCCGGAGCGCCCGTGGGATGAGCGTGCGTCCCACGCCGGGCGTGAGCGACCCGCAGTCCCAGAGCATGGCGTCGGCGCGGCTGCGGAGCAGGTGGCACGTGCCATCGCCCACGGCGAGCGTGTCCACGCGCAGGGGCACGCTCGCGGGCAGTCTGGGGCCGAGCGCCACCTCGGCCAGGAGCCATCCCGCCACGATCGCCGTGGCGATCCAGGCGCCCGCGCTGCGCCAGCGCCCGCGCACGAGCCAGTAGAGGATGACGCCCGTGGCCGCGAGGGTCCAGCCCGGCGAGAGCACCGGGAGGCGGATCGAGGTGCCGGGGAGCGTGTCGAGCCAGCGGACCAGGGCGTGCGTCGCGTCGGCCAGGCGCGTCAGGAGCCACGCGGCCGCGGGCGCGCCCACGGGCACGAGTGCGCCGGCGAGCACGCCCGCGAACGCCGCGAAGAGCAGGACCACGATCGGCGGCACGACCAGCACGCCCGCGAGCACGGCCAGCGGGCTCACCAGGCCCGTGTGGTAGGCGACGAGCGGGGAGGCCACGGCCCAGCACAGGAGGTTGGTGCTCACGAGCCGGGCGCCGGCGACGCGGCCCCGGCGCATCCACGAGGGGTCGATGGCGCGCCCGACGGGGCGCACGGGCACGCCGAAGAGGCGTGCGTGCGTGGGCTCGCCCAGCACGATGAGCGTGCCCACCAGCCCGAAGCTGAGCTGGTACCCGATCGACCAGAGGTCCATGGGGCTCCACAGGAGCAGGGCGATGCCGATCCAGGCCAGCAGCGCGAGCCGGTCGTGCCGGCGGCCCAGGGCCTCGGCCGCCAGGAGCGCCAGCACCATGAGCCCCGAGCGCCAGACCGGGGCCTGCACGGGCACCACCAGCAGGTAGAGCGCGACGAGGATCGCGACGATCGCCGGTTCCAGCGGGCCCAGGTCGCCGGCGATGCGCAGCAGGAGGAGCGCGACCGCCGCGAGGACCGCCAGGTGAAACCCGGAGATGGCCAGCACGTGCGCCAGGCCCAGGCGGGTGAAGGCGGGCCGGACCTCGGCGAGGGCCGGATCCTCCTCGCCCAGGATGAGCGCCCCGAGCATGGCCCGGGCCGGAGAGGGCTCGGCTCCCCCGCCCTCGCCCAGGAGCAGCCGGGCGGCACGCTCGTGGATCGAGGCGCGCAGCCCGTAGAACCTCGCGCGCAGCACCGCCGGCAGGGCCGGATCGGCCGGGAGACGCTCGATGAGCGTCGCTCCCGGGACGCTCAGGGTGCCGACCTCGCCGCTCGGGGCCGCCCACAGACGCCGGTCGCGCTCGCCGGGATTGCCCGGCGCGGGGATGGGCGTGAAGCGGCCCGTGACACGGACGTGCTCGCCCGCGCGCGGTGGGTGCGCGGGCAGCTCGCAGCGCACCCGCAGACGCCCCGAGGCGCCGACAGGACCCGATTCCGTCGCCACGCGGCGCACGGCCAGAGTGAATCGCCCGCCCGGCTCCTGCGCCAGGGGCGCCACCAGGGGAGAGGAGGGCCACGCCACGGTGTGCGGCGTGTCGAGCACATCCCCCTCGACCGTCAGGATCGTTCCGCCCACCGCCCCCGCCGGCGGGGCGAGCAGGAGGCTG
>CAYWOF010000508.1:0-2609 GCA_964459825.1 uncultured Phycisphaeraceae bacterium
TCGCGCGGGTCAGTGCGTTGATCCGGGGCACCCGAGCATTCGCACTGACCCTGCCGAAGCCGGCCGGGTCAGTGGCACAACCTCCATCTCAATCTCCGGGCCACGCGTGCCACCCCCGGTCGGTCCTGCCCAACGCCCGTTCCCCGTGTATCCTCCCGCCCGATAACCGCCCGATGCACCCCAGGAGCCCGCCCAGCCGATGCATATGCCCGTGAACCCCACCCCAAGACTCGCCCCACCCCGCCTCGACCGCCGCCAGGCCGTCGGCTCGTCGCTCCTCGTGCTGGCCGGCCTGGTCCTGACCGGGTGCGCCGGACGCCGGGGCGGCTGGAAGCCCATGTCGGACGAGCAGCTCCACGGCCCGATCGACACGCCGCCGACCCGCTCCGCGCGGGTCGCGGCCGGCTCGGGCGATGCGCCGACGGGCGTCATCCCGCGCCGGGAGTGGACCTCCAGCGGCCCCATTCTGTCCCGGGCCAACCCCATGAACGGGGTCAACCGGATCACCATCCACCACGACGCGATCAACTCGGCCTCGGTGCGCACGAAGGCGGATGCGGCCCGTCGCCTCAACGCCATCCGCTCGGGTCACCTCAACGCCGAGTGGGCCGACATCGGCTACCACTACATCGTGGACCCGGCCGGGCGCGTCTGGGAGGGGCGGCCGGCCAACCTTCAGGGGGCGCACGTCAAGGTCGCCAACGAGCACAACCTGGGCGTGATGGTCATGGGCAACTTCAACGAGCAGACGCCCACGCCCGAGGCCCTCTCGGCCCTCGACGCCTTCGTGGGACAGCTCATGCGCCGGCATGGCGTGGGCATCAACCGGGTCTACACGCACCAGGAGCTGATGGCGACGGCCTGCCCGGGCCAGAGGCTCCAGGGGTACATGGTGCAGACGCGCGGGGCGAGCGGGCGCCTGGCCCGGGCCTGAGAGACGCGTTCCCCCCCTCGCGACCCTCAATCCGGCGTACCGAGCGCCCGGCGAACCAGGCCCCTACGGCCCGCGCACAACCGGTGCGGCGCTCCGGTCCGCGGCCGGTACGATCAGGGCATGGGTACCTCCCGCCCGGCCGCCCGCCTCGCACCCCTCCTGGTCGCCTTCCTCGTGCCCGGGCTGTGGTGCCGCGCTCAGCCCGCGCCGGTTCCCGAGCCGGCGCCAGTGGCGGCTGCATCGCCGATCCGCGCGGCGCTCGACGCCATGCTCGCCGAGATGGAGCGGGCGGTCCTGGCGGGTGATGGACCGGCCTACCTGCGCCACGTCTGGACCGGTGAACCGGAGTGGGCGATGGAGCAGAAGAACTGGGCGGCGGACCTCGCCCGGCACGTGCCCGCGGAGTTCGAGCTGACGCTGGGAGAGGGCGAGATCGCGGGCCCGGAGGGCGAGGCGAGGACCACGCTCGTGACGCGCTGGCGCCTCGACGACGGCGGCGTGGCCCGCTCCGTGGAGTTCCCCGCCCGCTTCGTTCGTGCCGAGGGCGCCTGGCTGTACGCCGGCGAGGACTGGATCGTCACCGAGGCGCCGGGCGTTCGCGTGCTCAGCCGCGAGTCGCACGTCGAGGGGGCGAAGATCGCCGCCCGCGTCATGCCCGAGGTGCGCGACGCGGTGCTCCCGGAGTTCGGCCTGGCGGAGGCGCCGATCGCCTCGCGCACCCAGGTCATCAAGATCTACCCCTCCGTGCGCCACCTGCAGCACTCGATCTACCTCAGCTACACGGACGGCCTCGCCGGCTGGAACGAGCCGGGCGAGTCGATCAAAATCCTGGGACGGCGCCGGGGCGACGAGGCATCGACCCGCATGCTCCTGGCCCACGAGTTCGGCCATGTCGCCAGCTTCGAGCTCGGGCCGCGATCGACCGACACCCCCTGGTGGGCCCTCGAGGGCATCGCCGAGCTCATGGCCGAGCCCTACGCGCGCTCGGGCCCCCGCGTCGACGGGCTCATGGCCGACATGGCGCAGAACGACCGGCTCATCGCGTGGGAGAAGCTCGCCGACTTCCGCGGCGAGGCGCGGGACCACGGTTTCAACGTCTACCGCCAGGGCCACTCGATGATGCGCTTCGTCACGGAGAAATACGGCGCCGAATCGCGGACGGCCTGGCTGGCCGAGATGGCGACGGGCGCGAGCCTCGACGACTCCACCCGGAAGGCCCTCGGTGTTTCCTTCGCCGAGCTCGACGGGCTGTGGCGCGAGCACATCGGCGCGAAGAAACCCACCGACCCGAAGGAGGAGCCCAAGCCCGGCGGTGGCGGCGGCTCCTGACCGAGCCGTCAGTGCCCGCCGCCGCCGTGCGAATCGGCCGGCTTGGCGGCCTTGGCGGGCTCCGCGCCGTGCCCGCCGGCGCCGGTCTCCTCGGTGGGGCTCGGCGCGCCGTGCTCCTGGGGAGGACGTGGGGGCACCGGGGAGCGGATCGCTAGGTAGACGAACACGCACGCGGCGAGGAAGAGCGTCTCGATCGCCAGGATGCCGATCACGTCGCGCACGAACTTGGGCTTCGTCGCGAGGGGGCGTGAGATGAGGACCAGCAGCCGAACCAGCGAGGCCCGTGCCGTGCCGGCCAGGAGCGCTCCCAGGCCGGCGCGTGCCGGCGCCTGACGCGGGGGCGCCT
>CAYWOF010000509.1:0-2598 GCA_964459825.1 uncultured Phycisphaeraceae bacterium
CGGGGCGGCGCCGGGCTCGTCCGCCGTCGCGGCGCCGGAGCCCGCCGGCCCGGCCGGCGCCGGGTAGACTCGGCGCGATGCCCCGACCGATGCGCGGGCGGCGCCCATAGTCAGGCCGTGGGCCGGCGCCGCGGTCGCTCCTGCCGACCCAGGGCGTAGCTCTCGCGCACCAGCCCGCGAAGGCCGCGCGTGCGCAGCTGCCGGGCATCCGTCAGGCGGAAGCGGTAGATGAAGTAGCCGGGCGGGATGACCTCTACCGGATCGAGCAGCGCCGGCGGGCGGGCCAGTCTCCGGCGCAGCCAGAACGAGCACTGGACGTGGCGCTGGCGCACGATGGCGCCCGCGAAGCGCACCCGCGTCTGGAAGCAGATCCGCGTCTTCTGCGGCTGGACCGTGAACGGGCCGCAGCGGCCCACGAGGGTCCTCCAGGCGTCGAAGAGCGCGCGGATCCCCGGGTCCTTGCCCTCGAAGTGGTCGTCGAGCGTGACATCCTCGCCCACGCGCAGGCAGGTGTGCCACATGTTGCGGGTGACGAAGCGATTGCCGCAGTGCGGGCAGGTCCAGAGCGGGCGCCGGGTCGCGTGGGCCACGGGATGAGTCTACCGCGCGCGCGTCCCGCCGAGTACAGTCTGCCCGGGGCGTTCGTGCCCCTGCTGCGGTTACTACGGGGCGGGCTGGCGCCCGAGACGGACGGGAGCACGGTGTCCGCGGAGTGCGGGACGGCGTGGCGGATGGTGAGGGATGGGCCGTCGCAGGCGGGAGCCGGAGCATGATGGAGGTGCGGGCCGCGGACGACCGGGAGCGGAGCGTGACGTGCTTCCAGACGGGGCCGTTGTTCGGCCGTCCTGACACATCGCTGATTCCGCGGGCGGAGATGCGGACGATTCTCCGGGAGTTGTTGTGGCCGCGGATGGTCCTCGTTCTTCCGCTGTACATGGGCGCACTCCTGGGCCTCAGCGCCGTGGGGGCGCTGGTGCGGGGGCGTATGCCCGACCTCGCAGTAGCGATCGCGGCGATCGGGACCACCGCGGTCATGGGCCTGCTCGGATTCCTCGGGCTGGTGCGCGCGCCCGTTGCGTCGTGGAGGCTGATCGCTGTGCTGCTCCGGCATGGACGGTGCGCCCAGTGCGCGTACCCGCTCGGGGACTCGAGGATCGAGGCGGATGGCTGCCGCGTGTGCCCGGAGTGCGGGGCGGCGTGGAACGCGATCCTGCCGGCGCGTCGGCGATCGCCGGGCGAGGCCTGGCGCTGGGGGAGGGACCATCGCGGGCGGCGCGGGCAGGTGCTGCTGGCCTCGCGCGACGCCGCGCGTCGGCGCGTCGACAAGACGTGGTGGGAGGTGGAGCGGGCGGTGCGCGCCGGGATGGGGATCGGGCCGCGGCCGCTGGCCATTCTCGCGGGGCTGACTCTGATCCTGGCGGGGCTGCTCCTGGCGGCCTCGGAGTGGAAGATCGCCGGCTGCGTCATCGTGGTCGTGGGCATCGCGATCGGATGCGCCCGTTTCGAGACGCGGAGTTCGCGTCTGGAGCGCCGCATCCGCCTCGTGCGACTCTGGCTGGCGCAGAGGCGGTGCGCCCATTGCGGCTTCTCGCTCGCGGGCGTCGAGGAGGCGGGGGACGGGTGCCGCGTCTGTCCGGCGTGCGGGGCAGCGTGGCATGTTCCACCCGGCGTGGAGAGAGATGGCGAGGGTTCGCGCGGGTGAAGAACTCCTGGAGCGGTCCCCTGGGCTGTCCGGCCTCAGAGGAGCGGTGCACGGCGGCCCCAGCGTTGTTGGACCGCCGTCACTCCAGCCAGTCCTTGGCCGCCAGCCGCTCCGGCACGTACGTCTCCGTCACGTACGAGATGTCCTTGGTGATGAGCGACTCGACCTCCATCTTGAACCCGTTGCGCAGCATCCGGGCGATCTCGTCCTGCCAGCGCTTGTGCTTCTCGAACCAGGGGTACGCGGCGATCTCCCTCGCCCGCTTGGTGTCGTTCTCGGTCAGGTCGATCTTGACCGCCTCGGGCAGGTCGCAGGCCTCGTAGTCCTTGGCGCGGATGCCCAGGAACCGCGCCTGGGGGATCGCCAGGCGCGACGACTCGAACGCCAGCGAGATCGACCCCTGCTTGATCACGCTGTAGATGTAGTGCCCCCAGGGGTCGCAGTCGAGCAGGCAGATGATCGGCAGGCCCAGCTCCTGGTTGAAGCGCTGGAGCAGGCGCCGGCACCCGCGCGGGGGCTGGCCGGCGCCGTGGGTGAGGATGCACCGGTGCTTGTCCCAGAACCGGTCCTCGTTGAACCGGTTCCAGACCGTGCCCTTCTCGACGTGCAGGACGAACCTCGCGTCGCACTTCCTGAACTGGATCACGTCGGGCTCGACGATGGAGGGGATCGCGTACCCGCCCGAGCCCATGCGCCGGCAGTCGATCTCGTCCCCCTTGTCCACGACCGTCAGGTGCCCGACCATCGCCCCGCGGTTCTCGGCGAAGATGTGCAGCTCCTCGCGCAGGGCCCCGAGCGTGACCTCGAGGTCCTCGAGGATGGGGTCGCTCTCGTCCTGCGTGTCGAAGGTGTTCTCCTTCGTGCCCGCGACGGTGTGCTTGGCCTTGTAGAAGACG
>CAYWOF010000510.1:0-2583 GCA_964459825.1 uncultured Phycisphaeraceae bacterium
CGCCCCCGCCACGGTGGTCGAGGGCTCGGCGATGTTCCCCCGCGACCGCGTCATCGCCTCGCTCGCCAAGTACAAGATCGCCTACGACCCCGGCGCCGACACCGACACGCTCCGCGCCGCCTTGGCCCGCTTCTACGCCGAGCGCACGCTGACGCGCGCCCCCATCTCCCCGGCCGACCAGGCCGAGGCGATCTGGTTCCTGCTCAGCGAACGCTCGTCGCGCACCACGGGGCACGTGATCCCGGTGGACGGGGGGCTGGTGGACGCGTTCCTGCGGTGAGCGGGGGGTCTTCAACGCGAAGGGGACGAAGAACGCGAAGGACGCGAAGCAGAACGGGGGATGCAGCTCTTTGAACTCCTCCAGTTCCGTGGCGTCTTGGCGTTCCAATGTCTTCGGTTGCGGGGGGATAGCACCGGGGCCTCTACGATGTGCCGGTCACGGGCGCCGGCGCCCCAGGAGTTCCTGCGCTTGAGCATCCCCTGCCCACCCGCCGACCTCATCGAACTCTCGCACTGGCTCGGCGACCCCGCCCAGGACTGCGCCATCATCGGCGAGGGGAACACCTCCGCCCGCGCCGACGCCCAGAGCTTCTGGATCAAGGCCAGCGGCACGTGCCTGGGGACGATGAGCCCGCGCGACTTCGTGCGCGTGAGCACCCAGCGCGTGCTCGACCTGCTCGACGCGCCCCCCGCCGGCGACGCCGCGGTGCTCGCCGCCCTGCGCGCATGCCGCGCCGACGGCCCTGAGGGCCCTCTCCCCAGCGTCGAGACCGCGATGCACGCCGCCCTGCTCTCTCTTCCCGGGGTGGCGTTCGTCGGCCACTGCCACCCGGCGGCGGTGAACATGCTCGCCTGCTCCGACCGCTTCGAGGAGGCCTTCGGCGGCCGCCTCTTCCCCGACCACGTCGTGCTGTGCGGGCCCGCGTCGGTCCTGGTGCCCTACGTCGATCCGGGCTTGCCGCTGGCCCGCGAGGTCCGCGCCCGCGCGGCCGCCTTCCTGCAGCGCCGGGCGGAGGCCCCCCGCACGATCTACCTCCAGAACCACGGCTTCATCGCCCTGGGGGCCACGGCCGGCGAGGTGCGGAACACCACCGCGATGGCCGTGAAGGCGGCGCGGATCCTGGTGGGCGCCTACGCCGCGGGCACCCCGCGCTTCCTGCCCGACTCCGAGGTCGCCCGCATCCACGGGCGGCCCGACGAGCACTACCGGCAGCGCGTCTTCGAGTCGCGCTGACCTGTCACGGGATTGTCACGAGGGCCCGGACGCCCCGTCGCGCACGCGTCGTGCGCCGGCGCACCCGATACCCTGTCGGCACCGCGAAAGGAAAGCCATGAACACCCCTCGAATCGCCGCGATCCTCCTCGTCTGCGGGCTCGCCGTCGTTGCCCGGCCGGCGGTGTCGCCGGGCGGCGGCCCGGCCCTGGCCCGGCCCGACCAGCCCGACGCCCTCCCCATCACCGCCATCACGCTCTACCGCTCGGGCGTGGGCTCGTTCGAGCGTCGCGCCCTGGTTGAGGGCGACGCCGAGATCAACCTCCGCTTCAAGACCGAGCAGGTGAACGACATCCTCAAGAGCATGGTGCTGCTGGACCTCGACGGCGGCCGCATCGACGGCGTGAGCTACGGGAGCAAGGAGCCCCTGGAGCGCCGGCTGGCGAGTTTCGGCGTGGACATCTCCGACGACCCGGCCGCGGGAGAACTGCTGGGGCGCCTCCGCGGCACACCCGTGCGGCTCACCACCGTCGAGGGGGACGTCTCGGGGACGATCATGAACGTCGAGATGCGCCCCACGATCGTGGGAGGCGGGGACGAGCCGCCGTCGAACTACGACCTCCCGTGGATCAACCTGATCACCCCCGCGGGCGTGAAGTCGGTCAACCTCACCAACGTGACCGGCTTTGAGATCCTGGACAAGGCCCTCGCCGAGGAGCTGAACAAGGCCCTGGCCGCGCTCGCGGAACACCGCGCCGACCGCGTCAAGACCGTGGACATCTCCCTCAGCGGCGAGGGTGCGCGGCGCATCGCCGTGGCCTACGTCCACGAGATGCCCGTCTGGAAGACCAGCTACCGCCTCGTCCTGCCCGAGGGGCGCACCGAGAGCCAGAACGGCGCCGGCGGCGGCCTGCCCACCATCCAGGGCTGGGCGATCGTGGAGAACACGACGGACGAGGACTGGGACGGCGTGCGGCTGAGCCTGGTCGCGGGGCGGCCGGTGAGCTTCCAGATGGACCTCTACGAGCCGATGTACATCTGGCGGCCGGAGGTGCCCGTGCCGATGGTGTCGGGCGCGATGCCGCGGGTGTACGACCTGGCGATGGCCCTCGGCCAGAGCGGCGGCACGATCTTCGCGGTGCTGACTGCCGTCGGCGCCGGTCTGGCGATTCCCTATCTGCTGCTCGCCGCGGCTCCGGCGGCCGCGAAATGGATGCCGCGCCCCGGCACCTGGATGGTCACCCTGCGCGGCGTCATGGGGTTCCTGCTCGCCGGCGCGGTCGTCTGGCTGATCTTCGTGCTCGCCGGTCAGATCGACGGCGTCAGCCTGGCACTCTTCGAGCTCGGCCTCCTCGGCCTCTCCTTCTTCC
>CAYWOF010000511.1:0-2566 GCA_964459825.1 uncultured Phycisphaeraceae bacterium
CATGTCGTGTCCCCCGTGGCACGAGGCGCACGTCGGCGCCTTGGGGTCGCCCGCCTCCAGCGAGGCCCGGTGCGCGCCCCGCTCGTAGCTCTCCCACTCCGGCTCGTGGCAGGCGCTCGCGCAGGTCGCCCGGTTCAGCGCCGCCGCGTGCGGCAGCCGGGCCGCGTCCTCGTGGCACTGCACGCAGCGTAGTTCCGCGTGCGGCGAGCCCGCCAGCGCCCCCTCCGGGATGAACAGCGACGGGCGGGTGGCCGGCTCATCCCCCCGGAGCGGCTCGGGCGTGGACGGCCCCGGCGGGGGCCTCTCCCCGGGCTCCAGCCACGTTCCCACCATCGATCGGCGGTCCGACGGCCCCAGGTCCGCGATGTGCGCCTGGCCGTGGCAGTGCAAGCAGCGGCGGTCAGCTTCGGCGCCGGGGTCGGGTGTCTGCGCGTCGCAGGCGGCGCCCAGCAGCACCGCCACGCCGGCCGCGACGGCCGCGCGCCGCCGCCCCGCCCCACCCGGGCTCCGGGCTTCTCTCCGAGTCAGGTTGTCGCCGAGGCGCTCCATCGCTTGCCTTCCTAGTGCCCCACGCCCACGAGCCGCGCCCCCATAGCGTAGATGATCAGCACCAGCAGCACCAGCCCCAGCCCGAAGGCCAGGAACCCCATCGGGTGGATCACCGGCCGCCACTGGTTCCACTCGTCGCGCACGCGGATCGAGTCCAGCCTCCCCGACGCCACCAGCCGGTCGTACCACCGCTTCCGCTCGTGCAGCATCTCCGTCTTGGAGATGCGCCCCGAGAAGATCACCGAGTCGATCGGGAACTTCTCCGGGCGGAAGTGCACGTTGAAGAAGTGGAACGCGAAGATGAACCCCGCGGCCAGCAGCGCCTCGTCGCTGTGCACGATGAGCGCGACGTTGATGATCCACCCCGGCAGGAAGCGCGTGAAGAACTCGGGGAACCACATCACCAGCCCGCTCAGCCCGATCACCGCCACCCCCCAGAACACCGCCAAGTAGTCGAACTTCTCCCAGTACGTCCACTTGTCGAACTGCGGGCGCGGCCCGCGACCGAAGAACCACTTCTGGTGCGCCCACCAGTCCTTGAAGTCCTGCACGTGCGGGTAGGGAAGGTCCGGCCCGAACATCACCCCCAGGAACCGCCGCACGCTGAACCGCCCCTTTGGCCCCCGGAACTGCGCCCGGTTCCTCACCCCCGATCGCGCCAGCCCCCCCAGGTGCAGGGCGAAGTACGTGAACGTGACCACGGCGCCCAGCCGGTGGAGCTGGGCCGCGGCCTCCAGCCCCCCGATGTGCCTCACCACCTCCTTGGCCCAACCCGTGTAGTAGAACTTCAGCGGCATCCCCGTGGCCACCAGCAGGAGGAAGCTCGTCATCACCAGCACGTGCAGGAACCGGTCGAAGGGCCGGAAGCGCATGAACGCCTCCTCGTCGTCCGCCGCCTTGCGCTTCATCGCCACGAACGCCTTGCGGTCGCGGAAGTACAGCGTGATCGAGCGCACCGACCACAGGATCGTGTGCGCGCCGAAGAAGGCGAACGTGCCCACCACGATCGTCGTCATCAGCACGAACGTCCAGTAGAGCGTCGGGTACAGCTCCCGGTTCCAGTGGTCCGCGTGGGCGATGTACCCGGTGAACTTCGGCCCCGCGGAGGGGTGGCACTGCCGGCACGTCTCCAGCTTCCGCGCCCCCCGCAGGCGGCCCCCGGGGTCGCTCATGGGGACGATGTCGTGGTGCCCGTGACAGTCGTGGCAGGCCGCCACGTCCGGCCTCCCCAGCGCCAGCGCCTTGCCGTGGAACGTCTCGCGGTAGTGCTCGATGCGCTCCGCGTGGCACGCCCCGCACCGGTCGCCGCTGGCCAGCTTGAAGGCCACCTTGTCGGGCTGGATGATCTCGTGCGACGTGTGGCAGTCGGTGCAGACCGGGGCGTCCTCGTCCCCCTCGCTCACCAGCCGCCCGTGCACGCTCTCCTGGAACGTGCTCAGGATCCCCACGTGGCACCCCCCGCACGTCGTGTGGATCTTGTCACGGTGCACCGGCGACTGCGGGTCGGCCACGGGGTGGACCGCGTGGGCGCTATGGCAGTCGGCGCAGGTCGGCGCCGCCACCAGCCCGCTCTCGGCCACCGCCTTCCCGTGCGCGCTCCGCAGGTACGCCTCGATGTGGGCCCGGGGCTTGTACCCCCCCGGCGTTTGCTTCATGTGCCGCTCGTGGCACTCCGCGCACAGGAAGATGCTGTTCAGCCGGTGCTGCGGCGATTGCCGGTCCCCCAGCGCCAGGATCCGGTGGCCCCCGTGGCACGAGACGCACGTCGGCGCCAGGGGGTCGCCCTGCCGCAGGGCCTCGGCGTGGGACCCGATGGGGAAGTCGCTCGCCGGCTTAGGGTGGCACTCGGTCGCGCACGTCCGCAGGTTGAGCCGCGGCTCGTGCGGGAGCCGCTCGGCGTCGGTGTGGCATCCGATGCACGGCGTGCTCGCATGCACGCTCCCGGCCAGCGCCTCGGGCGCGATGAACAGCCCCGGACGCGTCGGCGGCTCGTCGCCCGTGAGCGCCGGCGCCGGAC
>CAYWOF010000512.1:0-2564 GCA_964459825.1 uncultured Phycisphaeraceae bacterium
CCAGGGGCGTCGACGCCAGTACCCATGCCGGCACCGCCGTCATCCCCCCCGACAGCCCCCCCGCGAGCTGGTAGCGACCCTCCCCGCTCTCGGGGTGCGTTAGCACGTAGCCCACGCCGGACCACGCGAGGTGCGTGATCGGCGATGCCGGGATGTCCACCTCGCCGCCGGCGAGCACCCACGCCGCGATCTCCGACTCGACGGCGGCGTCGTAGGGGAGGGCGTCGAGCTGGGCTTCCATGTTGGTCTGGTCGACGTGCACCACGCCGATCCCCTGCCGGTGCGCGAGCGCCAGCACGGAGTCGGCGGACACGGAGGCCACCTCGTAGCGCTCGAACGCCTCCCGCTCCAGCGCCGAGGCGTGCAGGGCGGACAGCGTCCGCCAGGTGCGGCGGTCCTCCTCGTCCCCACCCGCCACCTCGCCGCCCCAGACGTCGGCGTCGAGCTGCACGCCCTGCCAGGTCAGCTCCGTCACGAGGCCCAGCATACCCTCCGGCTCCACCACGCTGGAGACGCACGAGACCGAAGGGAACGGATGGATCAGCGACAGCCCCTGCAGGCCTGCCAGCCGCTCCTGGAAGCGCACCATGCCGCCGAGGTACTCCGCCTCGATCGTGGTGAGCAGCTCCACCGTGTTCACCGGCTCGCCGCCGTCGGGGGTGTAGCCGTGCGTGCCCGCGGCGATGCCCACACCGACCGGCACACCGGCGAGGGCGGCGTTGGTGAAGACGAGCGCATCGCCCGAGGGGCCAAGCTGCGTCACCTCCAGCTCGAACGGCCTGCCCATGCCGAGGCCCTCGCTGCCGCGCGCCAGCTCCTCGGTCCCGGCCATGAGCACAGGCGTGACGTTGACCAAGTACGGCGGGGTCTCCCAGAGATCGCCGAAGGCCTCGGCGATCTCGTCGTCCTCCGGGGTGGCCGGGGCGTACCAGAGCACCACTTCCTTCCCTGAGAGCGCCGAGACCGGCACCGTGGTGTCGAGCAGCACCTGCTCCCCAGCCCTGGCGACCAGGTGGATGCGGTGCTGCCAGCTCTCGGGAAGGTCCAAGCCGAACCCCTCGACCGCGACGATGCGACCCACGGTGCTGGTGGGTAGCAGCTGCTCGCTTTGAGGCGCCACCGCGGCGGGGGTGGCGAGGTCCGCGAAGGTTGCGCTCTCGCCCCGGCCTGCGAGATACGCGTCGACCTCCGCGGCGAGCAGCGCCTCGGCCAGCGGACAGGCGTGCGGCTGAGTGATGTCGGCGCCGCAGGCGCTACCTTCGAAGTAGCTCTGCCGGAAGCCGTCGGCATCGAACGCCATCTCGTGGAGCACCCGCCGGGTGGGGCGGGAGGCCATGGTCTTGATCTCGGGGTCGAGCGGGACCCAGGTGGCGCCGGAGGCGTCGAGCAGGAGGCCGCGGAAGTTGGCGAAGGGCACCCACACCTCGGCCCAGACGCGGGAGAGCCGATACGCGGCGGGACGGCCGCCGGAGAGCACGGCGCTCCACGGGATACCGGCGCGGGTGAGGAGGTCGCCGACGGCGGCGCCGGTCACGCCGAGGTGGTCCTCGAGGTCCGAGACGCCGATCTCCATGACGCCCCACACGACCCGCGCGGGGAACCCCGTCTCGCGCAGGAGGCTGCTGAGCAGCACGGCCTGGTCGGCGTCGGTGCCTTCGCCGGCGGCAAGGGTCGCCTCCGGTGAGCGAGTCTGCCCGAAGCCGTGGACCGGGCGGATGGAGTCGAGGACATAGGAGTAGATGGCGACCGGGTCGTTGGCGAGGAGGGCGGCCCTGGCGGCGATGGGGTCGTATGGCGCTTCGGCGGCGGTCGCGGAGACAGAGAACCCGCGGGAGGGCGCCGCGGCGCCGGGCGCCTCCAGGTAGTCCGAGGGAAACCCGGAGGCAAGAGCAGGCTCGCGGTGGGCGAGCGCCGGCCTGGGGAGCGCCGTGCTGCCGGAGAGGGGCGCCCGGAGGGCCGCTGCGGCCTGCTTGCCGGGGCCGGCGAGGACACGCTCGAGGGCCACGGCATCGAGTGGGCCGCCTCCCGTGGCCGAGACCTCGAGGGCGTCGAGCACGGCGGTGATCTCGAGGTCGAGTGATGCCAGGCGATCGAAGGCGGCTTGGGTCTCCCGCTCGGGCAGGCCCGCGAGGCGCTGCCGCTGATGGGCGACCTCGTCCTGCCAGAGCGCCCGCTCGATCGTGAGCTCCTCGATGACGGCCAGGCGGTCGGGGGCGGTGAGCGCGGCGGGCCCCTGGCTCGTGACGGCCCGGCGCAGTGCCGGGAAGTGGCTGCCGGTGACGTCGCCGGCGCGGCCAGGCGCGGCCGAGAGCGCCAGTGCGGCAATGATCCCCCAGTGGAGAAGACGGCGATGCACGGCGATCCTCCATGACATGGCTGCGGGGTGCTCCCTTCCGGCGCCGGTCCTCCGCGCGCCGCCGAACCGACGAACGCCCTGTGGGGCGCGCTGCCTGGACGCACCTGCTGCGCTGCATGCCGCACGAGGCGCGGGCGGGACGCCCGCACCACGGCGCCCCACAGGCCGGAAGCCGGACTGCCGGGCGTGCGCGAAGGTGGCGATCATC
>CAYWOF010000513.1:0-2559 GCA_964459825.1 uncultured Phycisphaeraceae bacterium
CTGCGACGAACGCCGTCGCGATCACCAGCGCCCACCCGAGGTGGGGCGACTGCATCAGGCGCGCCAGCACCGCCCGGCGCCGCGGACGCCGGATCCGCGCCGCCCGCTCCCGCACGGGGGCGCTCCGCGGGGCCGCTCTGGATGCATCACCCGCCATGGCTCGTCCTAGGCGCCGGGCGCCGGGGCCTCCGTGCCGACCCGGGGCTCGCCCGGCGGCTCCTCGCCGTACGCGTCCACGATCCGCTGCACCAGGGGGTGACGCACCACGTCCGAACGGTCCAGCCCCACGAACGCCACGCCGGGCACGCGGCCCAGCCGGCGCGCCGCGTCCACCAGCCCGCTCTGGCGCGGGTCGGGCAGGTCGATCTGCGTGACATCCCCGGTCACGATCACCCTCGACCCGTGCCCCATCCGCGTCAGGAACATCTGCATCTGCCCGCGCGTCGTGTTCTGCGCCTCGTCCAGGATGATCACCGCGCTGTTGAGCGTCCGCCCGCGCATGTACGCCAGCGGCACCACCTCCACCACGTCCGTCTCCAGGAACCGCCGGATCGTCGCGAAGTCCATCATGTCATTGAGCGCATCCATCAAGGGACGCAGGTAGGGGTTCACCTTCGCCTGCAGGTCCCCCGGCAGGAACCCCAGCTTCTCCCCCGCCTCCACCGCCGGACGGGCCAGGATCACCTTGCGCGCCCGGTCGGTCCGCAGCAGGTGCACCGCCGCCGCGACCGCCAGGTACGTCTTGCCCGTTCCCGCCGGCCCGATCCCGAAGACCAGGTCGTGCGTGCGGATCGCCTCCAGGTACCGCTCCTGGTTGGGGGTCTTGGGCTTGATGGCCCTTCCCGCCGCGTAGACATCCAGCTCCCCCTCCCACTCGAGCCCGCGCGAGACGCCCCCCGCCCGCTCCACCACCGGGGCCCCGCCCGCCCCCCGGCGCCGGCCGGACTCGTCCGCGATCACGTCCAGCACCTGCTGACGGTCGAGGACCTGGCTCCGCTCGACCGCCGAACCGAGGCGCTCCAAGACGTTGCGGGCGACGCCGACTGCCTGCCGATCCCCCCGGAGGTGAACCAGGCCGGCGCGCGCCGTCACGCTGACCCCGAGCGCCTCTCGTATCATCTTCAGGTTTCGCTCGCCCGACCCCAGCAGACCGACGCGCTCCGGGCCGATGGGGACTTGGATGGTGACTTCCACTCGGCGAAGGCTCCTGCACGGGGCGGCGTCCGGCCCGGCCTACCCGGCGACCCGATGCCCGGCCCCCACGCCACGGCTCGAACATTCTATACGATCTACCCGTCGGCCCTTCTTCCGCCGGGCTGCAATGCCTCGGTTCTCGGCATTAATGATAGGTATATGGTCGGGTATGGGCAAGTGGCCTCGACGAGCCGCCCTGATTCTCGTCACTTGGTTATCGGTCTATGTTCACGGGTGCTCGGGCGCAGAATCGGCGCCTCTCGTTGCGGCGGGAGCCGATTCACCGCAGGAAGGGACGGGTTGGGCCTCGGCGATCACGGTCCGGGCGGATTGGGATGATGTCGAGGCGGCCGTGCTGGTCGGGACCCAGGGCCGGGAGATGGCCGTGGTTGACTCCTCCCAACCCAACCCGGGTGAGTGGGTCTTCGAGCTCCGAACCGTGCGCGATGAACCGGCGGTGCTCCGGGCACGCCGGGCGGATGGTCCGGCCGGTGCTGACCTCGAACGCCCCGCCCCGACGGGTCCGGTGCCCATCGAGCTTGCGGCCCGCGTCGGCCGCTTCGGCGACCCCGACCACCAGCGAGCGCTGGTTCGCGCTGTGGCCCGGCGCCTCGAACGCCTGGCGGGTGTGGACTACGCGCCGAGATAGGCCACCGGATCGGGCGTGGCCCGGACGATTCGCCGGTAGACTGCGCACGACGGCCGCATAGGCCCCGGGTGTCGGGCGGCGGGGGGCGGTGGGGGCGTGGGGGTGGGGGGGGTAGGGGGGCGAGGTCCATCCCATCCATGCCCCACGACGTCTTCCCCATGACCCGGGCCACGTGGATCGCGGACCGTCTTCGCGCGGGGGATGCGGGCCGGCGCGACGTGACGCGCCACCTCATGGCCATCTACGCCGAGCCGCTGCGCGTGTACTTCCTCGGCACCCGCGCCCGGTGGCTGGGCGAGCCGGACGATGTGGTCCAGGGGTTCCTCGCGGACCGGCTCGCCCGCCCGGAGTTCATCGGCGAGTGGGAGCGCAGCGGGATGCGCCTGCGCCGCTGGCTGATGAACGCCTTCGGCTTCTACCTGAAGGAGCAGGCACGCCGCCGCCGGCGCGACGCCGTGCCCGATGCGCCGGCCGAGGATCCCGCCGCCTTCGATGGCGACCCGGCGGGCGCGATCGACCGGGCCTTCGTGGTGTCGGTCGTGCGCCACGCGCTGGCCCAGACCCGGCGCCACTGCGAGGCCCAGCGCCTCGAGCCCCACTGGCGGGTGTTCGAGGAGCACTTCTGCCGCGATGTGCCCTACGAGGCGATCGCCGGCGCCCTGGGCCTCAAGCCGGCGCGCTGCGTGGTCATGGCCCGGACCGTGCGCACCCGGTTC
>CAYWOF010000514.1:0-2548 GCA_964459825.1 uncultured Phycisphaeraceae bacterium
AGGTCTCGTAGGTGCCCTGCAGGATCCCCTGCGTGCCGATGTAGATCCACGAGCCGGCCGTCATCTGGCCGTACATGATCAGGCCCCTGGCCGCCAGCTCGTCGAACTTCTCCTGCGTGGCCCAGTGGGGCACCAGGTTCGAGTTGGCGATGAGCACGCGCGGGGCGTCCTCGTGCGTGCGCACGACGCCGACGGGCTTGCCCGACTGCACCAGCAGCGTCTCGTCGGCCTTGAGCCGGCGCAGCGTCTCGACGATCGCGTCGAACGCCTCCCACGACCGGGCCGCCTGCCCGCGCCCGCCGTACACCACCAGCGCGTCGGGGTTCTCGGCCACCTCCGGATCGAGGTTGTTCATGAGCATGCGCATGGCGGCCTCGGCCTGCCACGTCGCGCAGGTGCGCTCGCCGCCGCGCGGCGCCCGCACGACGCGCGCCCGACTCTCGGTGCGTCCCTTGCCCGACTTTCCGGACCGATCACGTGAGGGACGCTTCAGCGATGTCGTCGCCATGTCCGCCTCCCCTTTCACGCTCGCACACCCGGACCTCCCACGCGAGCGCGGCTCCGCACCCGCGCTCCGGCGCCAAGTGTACCGCGCCCGACACCCCGCGCGTCAACCCCTCCCCGTCGACGCCGGGGCGAACACCCCATCGGCGATCAGGCGCGCGATGCGCTCGATGTCGTCGGTCAGCGGACGGTCCTCCCGCAGGGGCGCGACGTACCGCCGGAGGATGCGGTGCGCACGCTCCACGCCGAGACCGGATCTCAGCGGGCGATGCTGGTCGATGCCCTGCGCGGCGCAGAGCAGCTCGATGGCGATCACGCGCGTGCACAGTTCCAGCGAACGACGGGCCTTGGCCGCCGCACGCGGACCGAACGAGTTGTAGTCCTCCATGCCCGCGCAGGTGGGGAGGTTCGCCACGCTGGCGGGAGTGGCTAGGCCGATCATCTCGTTGACGCACGCCGCGGCCGTGTACTGCGCCACCATCAGGCCGGACTGCAGGCCCGGGCGCTGCGCCAGGAACGGCTTGAGGTGGCTCTCCGGCTCGAAGGCGCCCGTCAGCAGGTACGTCCGGCGCTCGCTGATGCCGGCGAGGTGGCACAGCGCGATGGCCAGGTAGTCGAGCGGGAGCGCGAGCGGCGCACCGTGGAAGTTGGCCCCGGAGAGGATCGCGTCGATGGCGGCTCGCGAGTTGGAGCCCTCGTTCATGAAAACCGGCACGCCGACGTTCCGCGCGATGACCAGGGGATTGTCCGTCACGGCCCCCAGTTCGGTGGCGACCTCAAGCCCGACCGAGTGCAGGGCCGCCATCACAGCGCCATGGACCGTCGGTCCGGCGCGAAGCGAGTAAGGGTCCTGCACCCGGGGGTCATTCTCGATGTGACTGCGGCGGATCCGGCTGCCGCGCAGATGCCCCCGGATCGACACGGCGGCCGGCCAGCCCCACCCGGTCCGGCGCGCGTGATACAGTCGCTCATCCAGGAACTCGTGCGAGGCGCGGCAGGCGTCGATCGACATCGCGAGCCCCAGGTTGGCCGCGTCCACAAGCCGACGCGCATCGGCGCACAACAGCGCCCCTGATGCCGCCATCAGGTGCGTGCCGTTGATCAGGGCCAGGCCTTCCTTGGCGGCGAGGGTAAGGGCCGGCACCCGAGCTTTACGTAACCCGGCCGAGCCCTCGACCTCGCGCCCCCGCAGGACCGCCCGCCCCTCCCCGATCGCCACCAGCGCGATGTGCGCCAGCGGCGCCAGGTCCCCCGAGGCGCCGACCGATCCGATCGAGGGCACGACCGGCGTCAGGCCCGCGTTGAGCATCGCGACGATCGTCGCGGGCACGAGGGGACGCACACCCGAGAGCCCGCGGCACAGCGAGGCCGCGAGCACCACCATCATCGCGCGGACGGTCTCGACGGGCAGGGGCTCGCCCGCACCGGCCGCGTGCGAGCGGACCAGGTTGCGCTGGAGCATCGCCAGATCGGCCTCGCCGATGCGCTGCTTGGCGAGCGCGCCGAAGCCGGTGTTGATTCCGTAGTGGGGCTCGCCCGTCCGGAGCGACCGCTCCACGGCAGCGCGCGATCGCTTCATCGCCGCGACCGCCCGGGGTGTGACCGACACCCTTCTCCCGCGCCGCGCGACCTCCACGACCTCTTCGATGGTCAGGGGCGAACCGTTGAGCAAGACCGGAGTGGGCATGGGTCTCAATTGTCCCGGGCGGGTTCGTGGCGGCTCGGGCGGGCAAGGCCCCCACCGCCGGGCGTCCTATAATGGCAGCTACGTAACCGTCTGGGGCGACACGGTTTAGAGCGACCCTGCCGGGCGTGCCTTGGACTTGACAAGTAGGGGTGAGGTCGGTTTCATCGCGGGTTCAAGGAAAAGACCCCGGCGGCGTTCAGCGGCGCCCCGGGGCTTGGTCCGGAGCATTAGACGTGCCCCAGACGGCTGACAGGGTAGCCCGAACGACGGCGCGACGCCCCGCGGACCTCCCCGACACGGGCGGTCTCTCCTCCATCGCCGCGCCCCCTGCGCATGGGTCCACTGCTCCGGACTCCT
>CAYWOF010000515.1:0-2547 GCA_964459825.1 uncultured Phycisphaeraceae bacterium
CATACGAGATATCACGTTGTGACTGGAGTTCAGACGTGTGCTCTTTCCGATCTGTAGAGGTACGCCCGCCCCGCCTCCAACTGCCCGCCCGCCGTCTCGCCCGGCGCGCCCACGATCACATCCCCCCGCCCGTCGCCGTTGACGTCCGGCACGCCCGCCACCGTGCTCCCGAACCGTCCGTCCAGGATCTCGTTCGTCGAGATCAGCGTCGAGTATGGCGTCAGCGCGAGGTTGATGTCCGTGTCCGCCGGCGCCCCGACCATGAACGTGATCGTCCCGTCCAGGTGGAGCATGCCCGGCGCCGCCGTGCCCGTCGCCGTCGAGCCCGTGATGAACCCTCCGGGAATGTTCGTGCACGTGATGCTCACCGCCCGGGCCGCGTTGATCGACGCCTGCACGTCGCCGTACGTCGGGTGGTCCATGGCCGATGCCGACCAGCCCGCGGCGGAGATCGGGCCCACCAGGTCGAGCGGGTCCGGGTCGCTCATGCCGAAGACGTTCCCGCCCGCGTCGATGATGAGCCGGGCGGTTCCTCCCTGGATGATCAGGTCCGCCCTCACCGGCCCGGTCGAGGAGAACGTGTTGTTCACCCACGTGCCGGTGTAGTGACGCGGGATCAGGCCCAGCTGGGCCGGCGCGGGACCGGCCATGACGAGCGTGACCAGCGCCGCCACGAGGGGCGCGGGGTGGGTGGAGCAGCGCATGGGAACCTCCTTCGTCGATCGCGCCAACCGGTCGAACAGCCTACCCCCCCGAGGGCGCCCCCGCAACGCACCCTGCCGGGGCCCCTACAAGTCCTCGGCCGCACTGCGCCGCCGCCCAGGAGCCCCCCCATGCCCGGCCGAGTCCCGTGGTTCGAGCGACGGTTCAGCTTCGACTTTCCCGCCGGGGTCTTCCCCGAGGTGCTCGAGCGACTGCGCGGCACGCCCGCACGCGCCGAGGACCTCGCCCGCGGGGTGCCCGAGGCGATCCTCGTCCGGCGCGAGGGGGCCACGTGGTCCATCCAGGAGAACCTCGCCCACCTGAGCGACCTCGAGGCCCTTTTCGCCGGACGGCTCGACGACTTCGACGCCGGCCTGCCGGTCCTGCGCGGGGCTGAGCGGTGGTCCGGTCCCGGCCCCTCTCAAAAAAGGAACGGAGCCCCGTCCACTCGACCGGGGCCCCGTCAAAGAACTGGATCAGCGCTTCGTCCGTCAGCGACGCCGACGCCCGACCAACGCCCCGCCGAGGCCGAGGAGCGCGAGGCTGCCCGGCGCCGGAACCGGCCCGTTGAAGTTGGTGACGGTCGCTGTGCCCGGCCCGAACGCCCCGTCGAACGTGAACACGCCGAAGCCGAACGTGTCGCCCTGGTTCACCGCGAACTGCAGGGGCGCCGAGTAGGGCGCCTGGTTGTTGAACGCGACCGCCGTCACGGCGCCGTTCACCACGTAGTAGCCCGAGTCGTACGTGCCCGTGTCGTTCGAGTCGTACGCGAAGTTGCACGTCACCATCCCGGCCGCGGCCGCCTGCGTCGTGTACTCCGTGTACCCCTGCGTGCCGGTGTCCCCGCCCGTGACCACCATCGTGGTGGCGTTGAGCGCGCCCGACCCGCCGGGGCCCGCGTTGAACGCCCAGTTGGCGGGGGCGTACGGCCCACTGAAATCCGCGCTCGCCGCGCCGACGCCCACGAGCGTCCCGGCCGCGGCCACGATCATCGCTGCCTTCTTCATGCTTGTCTCCTGTCTCTCCGTTTGCCGCGAACGCGACGAGCGTTCCCGCAACACACCATCAACCGCTCGCCGCGTCACACGACGCGCCGAGTCGAGTCCCCTCTCCGCCCGGCGCAAGGGCCCCCGCCCGCACGCCCGGCGCAAACTCGCGACGAAACCACCTCTCGGCGCTCTCGTCTCTCTCCGGCGTCCGGACCGATGCCGGGCGCCCCATCCCGGCTCCCCTTCAGACCGCGGCCGCGCGCCGATCACGCGGGTCAAGCCCGCGAGCCCTCGCGCACCATCGGCACAGGAAAAGGAGCCTCCTACTACCCTCCGTCATACCCGGGGGGGAAGGCAATTGCAAGCCAATCTGGCCATTATCCACCGGGCCCCGCCCGAGGAGTCTCTCCAGCTTTCCCAGCTTCGCACCGGGGCGCGACAATCGGACGTCGTCACGGCCGGGTCCGAGAACCCCGGTCCCGGAAGACGCGCGAAATCCCCTGCTCCGCCGCCACCGCCGCCGATTCAGCCGCCCCCGAAGCCCTTAGCCCGCGGCCATCTTCGCGGCCTTGGCCCGCGCATCGTCCAGGTTCCCCACGTACATGAACGCGCCCTCGGGCAGGTCGTCCGCCTCGCCGTTGGCCAGCCGCTCGAACGAGTCGATGGTCTGCTCCAGCGGCGTGTACACGCCCTTGAGCCCCGTGAACTGCTCGGCCACGAAGAACGGCTGCGACAGGAACCGCTCGATCTTGCGGGCCCGCGCCACCGTCTGCTTGTCCTCCTCCGAGAGCTCATCGACGCCCAGGATCGCGATGATGTCCTGCAGGTCCTTGTACCGCTGCAGGATCTGCTGCAC
>CAYWOF010000516.1:0-1296 GCA_964459825.1 uncultured Phycisphaeraceae bacterium
ACAACGTCTCGGTCTTCCTGGGCACAGGCGCCGGCACTTTCGGCGCCGCGTCGAACTTCCCCGCCGGGGCCACACCCAAGAGCATCGCCGTCGGCGACCTCAACGGCGACGGGCACGCCGACCTCGCGGTCCCCAACGACAGCGGGTACGTCGGCGTGCTCCTGGGCGATGGCGCCGGCGCCTTCGGCCCGGTGACGAACCTCTCCGCCGGGTCCGTGCCGATCTCCGTCGCGATCGCCGACCTGAACGCCGACTGCACTCCCGACCTCGCCGTGGCGGACTCCTGGAACGACCGCGTCTGGGTCCGGCCCGGCACCGGCTCCGGCGCCTTCGGGCCCGCGCAGAGCTGGCCCGCGGGCGACGTCCCTGTCTTCATCGCCGCGGCCGACCTCAACGGCGACGGGAAACGCGACCTGGCCGCGGTGAACAACGCCGCCGGGGGAGTGTCGATCTTCCTCAACACCAGCGCCCCGTGCGCCTCCGACACCGACGGCGACGGGATCGGCGACGCCTGCGACAACTGCCCGACCGTCCCCAACCCCGACCAGCTCGACCCCGACGGGAACGGCATGGGCAGCGCCTGCGAGAACTGCGCCCCGGCGCCCGCCGACCTGGTGAGTTGGTGGCGGGCCGAGGGCGATGGAGCCGACTTCACCGGCGCCAACGACGGCGCCCTGCCGGGCGGCGGGTCGTTCGAGCCCGGGGCCGTCGGCCTGGCCTACCGCGACCCGACGCCCACCGACTTCGCCACGGGTGGGATGCGCGCCCCCGATTCGCCGAGCCTGACGCTCTCCTCGCTCACGATCGAAGCCTGGTTCCGGGTCGACGGCCACACGCCGGGCCTCAACCAGACCCTGGTTTGGAAGGGCAACGAGGCCGGCGGCGGTATCTCCACCTCCTACAGCCTGTCCGTCAACGAGTACCTCGGGGCCTACACGGGCGTCATCCACGGCGCTATCACCTCGGGCAACCTCTTCATGCGGGTAGCCGACGGCGCGCAGGAGGAGTTGTTCTTCAGCAACGCGGTCCCGCCGGTCGGGACCTTCGTCCACGTCGTGGCGACGCTCTCGGCCACCGAGGGCCGAATCTACATCAACGGCGAACTCGACGCCGCGTACCCCAGGTCTACGGCGCCCGCGGTCGCACCCTACGACAGCCCGTACGAACTGGGCATCGCGCGGCGCTTCCAGGGGCTGGTGGACGAGGTGTCCATCTACAGCCGCGCCCTGACGTCCGGTGAAGTCGCCGCCGTGTACGCCGCCGGAAGCGCCGGCAAGTGCCCAACCCCCCCCGATG
>CAYWOF010000516.1:1306-2539 GCA_964459825.1 uncultured Phycisphaeraceae bacterium
CCGACCAGTCCATCCACGCCGGGACCGTCGTCGGCCTCAACGGAAGCGCCTCGTTCGACGACAACACACCCTCGGAGAGCCTCACCTACGCGTGGTCGTTCGTCTCCGTGCCCGCGGGCAGCACCGCGAGCCTCGCCGACGCCTCCGCCGCCGCCACGACGTTCGTCGCGGACCTGACGGGCACCTACGTCCTGCAACTCGTCGTCACCGACGGCCTCGGCCAGCCCAGCCCCCCCAGCCCCGCCAGCCAGGTCGTCATCTCCTCCACCAACCTCGCGCCCACGGCCAACGCGGGCGCCGACCAGGTGGCGATCATCGGCGCTCCGGTTCTCCTCAACGGCGCCGCCAGCAGCGATCCGGAGATGGACCCGCTCACCTACCAGTGGACACTCCTCCAGGCCCCTGCCGGGAGCGCCGCTTCTTTGGTCAGCGGCATCACCGTGGCCACGGCCTTCGTGCCCGACCTCCCCGGCGACTATGTCGTGGAGTTGATCGTCGACGACGGACTGGGCCCCTCGCCGGCCGATGCGGTTCTCGTCACGGCCATCACCGGCCAGGAGTTCGCGGCGAGCGCCGTGAAGCGGGCCATGGACGCCGCCGCTTCCCTGCCGCCGGCATCGTGGGCCGCGCCCGGCCACCGACCGGGGCACCAACCCGGTCACCAGCAGGCGTTCGGCAGGTTCCTGAGCCAGACCCTCCAGCACTTGCGGCACGACAACCTGGAGTTGGCCCGCTCCACGCTGAACAAGGCGATCGAACGCGCCGACGGCTGCGCGCTGCGCGGCACGCCGGACGAACTCCCCGGATCAGGGTACGACTGGATCGTCGATTGCCCGGGCCAGGACTCCGTCTACACGCACCTGGTGGCGGCGCTGGACGCCATCTCGCCGTAGTCCGCCGTAATCCGACCCGGCGTCCTGCGGGCGGACACCCCCGGCCCCTCTTGTATCTTGAACGCTCCCGTAGAGGCGTGTCTTCCGCGAGATCGAGCTTCGTCGCGGTCGCGGCGGGCGGGCCTCACGGTATGGGCCTGACGGCCGACCCGTGCTACCCCGACTGCGACCGCTCGACCGGCAGGGGCGTCCTCGGTATCTTCGACTTCCTCTGCTTTCAGAACAGCTACAACGACAGCCTCCCATACGCGTGCCGCGGCGACACCAGCACCGGCTGGGGCGTCCTCGATATCTTCGACTTCCTCTGCTTCCAGAACGCATACGCGGCGGGATGCCAGTG
>CAYWOF010000517.1:0-2529 GCA_964459825.1 uncultured Phycisphaeraceae bacterium
GGAGCGGGGGCCCCGTGCGCCCGCCGCTGACGTACCCCTCGACGATCGGCCACAGGAACCCGGTCAGGGGCGTGTACACGCCCACGAGCGTCCACACGCTCCACTCGGCTCGGCCGGGCTCGCCCCCCGAGGCGATGAGCGGCAGAAAACAGAGCAGGCCCAGGAGCGTCAGGATGGTCGAGAGCACGGTGCGTGTGGCCATCGCGTGCGAGGAGGCCAGGCGCCGCAGGACCGGCGCCACGCCGAACGCCGCGCCGACGTACGTCCCGCCCATGATGAGCGCCAGCGTGTAGTTCTTGTGCCCCGTGAACCCGTAGCCCGCGGCGGTCAGGAAGAAGATCCCGTTGGTGACCACCGCCGTCCCGATGCTGCTGAGGAAGGCCACCAGCAGGATGGGGGCGAGCGAGCCGGGGCGTGCGAGGGTCGAGGCCGCGGCGACCGGCGGGAGGGCGACTTCGGTCGCGAGGCTGGGGTCGGGCATGGAGCTGGTTCTGGCCTCCCAACGGTCGGAAGCGGCCTGCGGTCGTGCGGGGTGCCCCGGCGGCCGGCACCGGGGGCGCGGGTCGGGCCCCGCGTTGCCAAGCGTCGGGGCCGATCGTAGGATGCCCCGCGACGCGCCCGTAGCTCAATTTGGATAGAGCGCTGCCCTCCGAAGGCAGAGGTTGCAGGTTCGAGTCCTGCCGGGCGTATTCGACGTAAACCACGCTGAACGCTGAGGAAAGCGTACCTGTCGCGTGTGCGGCAGAGCGGCCCCGAAAAGCGCGGAACCCGGTAACTACCGGATTCGCCCCTGGGGACGCTCACCATGGCAGCGCAGCACAAGCCCGTCCGCCTCCCGTCGTATCGCCACCATAAGCCCTCCGGCCGGGCCGTCGTGACCCTCGGGGGCCGGGACGTGTACCTCGGTCCGTGGCGCTCCGCCGAGAGCAAGCGCGAGTACCGCCGGCTGATCGCCGAGTTCCTGGCCACCGATGGTCGAGTCCGGCCGGATGCGGCTGGCGGCGCCCTCACCGTCATGGAGCTTCTGAACGCCTACTGGGGGCACCTGCGCCGCGCGTACCTGCCCACGACGCTCCCCAGCTTCAAGACGGCCCTGGGGATCCTGAAGACCCTCTACGGCGATGTGGACGTGTCCGCCATCGGGCCGGTCTCGCTCAAGGCCTGCCGCGAGGAACTGGTTCGGCGGGGGCTCGCTCGCACCACGGTCAACCGCCACATCCACCAGATCCGCGGGTGCTTCCGCTGGGGTGTGGAGGAGGGGCTGGTCCCCGGATCGGTGTACCACGCCCTCACGGCCGTGCGCGGTCTTCGGTGCGGGCGGTCCGAGGCCCGAGAGACTGAGCCCGTCCGACCCGTTGCCGACGCGATGGTCGATGCCACGCTCCCACACCTGACCCCCGTGGTGCGCGATATGGTCCAGGTCCAGCGTCTCACCGGGATGCGTCCGGGTGAGGTCTGCGCCATCACGACCGGGGCGCTCGATACCACGGGCCGTGTGTGGTTCTACAAGCCCCGGCACCACAAGACCGCCCACCACGGGCACGAGCGCGTGATTCCCCTCGGACCCAAGGCCCAGGCCATCCTGGCCCGCTACCTGCGCCCGGAGCTTGACCGCTCGATCTTCTCACCGGCGGACTCCGAGCGTCGGCGACGCGAAGCGGCCCATGCGGCGCGACGCACGCCGCTCAACTGTGGCAACGTCCCGGGCTCGAATCGACGGCGCCGCGCGCGGAAGGCGCCGGGCGAGGCCTGGACGACGCAGAGCTACGGGAGCGCGATCCAGTCGGCGACCCGCTGGGCCTTCCCGTTGCCGGCGGAGTTGGACGGGCGCGATGGAGAGACCAAGGCGGAGTGGTGGGGGCGCCTGGGTGACGAGGACCGTCGGAGCGTCCGCCGGTGGTGGCGGGAGCACTCGTGGGCACCCAACCAGCTCCGCCACGCCCGAGCCACCGAGGTCCGACGGCTCTTCGGGCTGGATGGGGCGGCGGCCACGCTTGGGCACGCCCAGTTGGAGACCACGGCGGAGTGGTACGCCGAGCGCAGCCGAGAACTCGCCGAGCGAGTGGCGCTGGCGACGGGGTGAGGCCGGCGACGGTGAAGCGCCGGGACTCGGGATGGCTGCCGATGCGATCTTTGAGAGCGGCGTCGGCCGCACAGTCTCACGGAAGGTACGACCATGGGGAATCTTCGTTTCTCGGATGGAACTTCGCTCGCTCGGGAAGGTCCAGTTCCGGCCACCCCCCCGGGGCTTGCTAGCAAGTCTCGGGGGCGCCTCGCCGAGGCGGCCCGCAGGTGTGCGGCGAAGGCAATCGACGGTCATGCGTGTGACGCCGCGCCACGGCATGGCTCGGACTACTGCTTCTTCCACGACCCCGATGTCGAGGCCGCCCGGGCAGCCGCCCGGCGGGCCGGGGGCAGCGAGCGGAGCCGCCGCATGGAGGTCCTCCCCGCCGACACTGCGGAGGCTCCGTTGAAGACCACGCGGGACGTGACGGACCTGCTGGCGGCGACGATCTGGGATGTCCTCAA
>CAYWOF010000518.1:0-2525 GCA_964459825.1 uncultured Phycisphaeraceae bacterium
CGGCGAGCTTGCCGCGGGAGGGGAGTTCACCCTCGCGGGCGGCGCGCCGGCCGCCAACATCGCCCTGTGGAACGGTGCGGCCTGGACCGCCTTGGGCGTGGGATTGAGTGGAGGGGTTCGCGCGCTCGCCGCGCTGCCCACCGGAGATCTCGTCGCCGGGGGCCAGTTCACCAGCGCCGGGGGCGTCGCGGCGGGCCACATCGCCCGTTGGAACAGCGCGGTTTGGGCGCCCATGGGCACCGGGATGGACGAGACGGTCTTCGCCTTGGCCGTGCTGGCCAACGGGGACCTGATCGCGGGGGGTGAGTTCACCACCGCCGGCGGCGTGAACGTGAGTCGCATCGCCCGCTGGGACGGCTCGGCCTGGGGCGCGCTGCCGGGCATGGACGGTGGCTACGTCCGCGCGCTGGCCGTGCTCCCGAACGGGGATCTGGTGGCGGGCGGCTTGTTCGGCAGCGCCGGCGGCGTGCCGGCGAACTCCATCGCCCGCTGGAACGGCTCGACGTGGGCCCCGCTGGGGATGGGTGTGGGAAGCTACAAGTCTGCGGGGATCGTCTACGCGCTGGCCGCGCTCCCCAACGGCGATGTGGTTGCGGGCGGCGATTTCACCCACGCCGGCGGGGGGTTCGCGAAGAACATCGCCCGCTGGGACGGTTCGGGTTGGACGCCCATGGGAACGGGGATGAGTGACTGGGTCTACGCGCTGGCCGGGCTTCCCAACGGCGATGTGGCAGCAGGCGGCGGGTTCTTCCCCACCGGGGGCGTGCCGGCGCGGGGCATTGCGGGTTGGAACGGATCGACATGGACAACGCTGGGTACAGGCATGAACCTGGGCGTCAATGCGCTCGTCGCGCTCCCCGGTGGAGACCTCGTCGCAGGAGGCTCGTTCACCACTGCCGGGAGCGCCGTGGCGCAACGCATCGCCCGATGGAACGGCGCGGGTTGGTCCCCCCTTGGCACGGGGATGAACAGCGCCGTCGACGCCTTGGCCGTACTGCCCGACGGTCACTTGGTGGCGGCAGGCAGCTTCTCCATCTCTGGCGGAGGGCCCGCCAACCGCATCGCCAGGTGGAACGGTTCGGCTTGGGCCACCTTGGGTGCGGGGATGAACTCGGACGTGCACGCGATCGCTGTCTATCCCAACGGCGACATCGCTGCGGGGGGCAGGTTCACGTCCGCAGGCGGGGTGCCGGCCAAGCGCATCGCCCGCTGGAATGGTTCTGTCTGGACATCTCTTGGCACTGGGATGAGCAACGACGTGTACGCTCTGGCCATGCTTCCCGGCGGAGCCGTCGCCGCGGGCGGTTCGTTCACCAGCGCCGGCGGCGCGATCGCCAATCGCATCGCCCGCTGGGACGGATCGACGTGGGCCGCCCTCGGCACAGGAATGAACTCATCGGTCACGGCACTGGCGGTCCTACCCAACGGCGATCTGATCGCGGGTGGCGGCTTCGCATCCGCCGGAGGGATCGAGGCCAACGCCATCGCGCGCTGGGACGGCTCGGCCTGGAGTCCCTTGGGCACGGGGATGAACTCCTCGGTCCGCGCTCTAGAGGTGCTTCCCAACGGCGACCTCGTCGCCGGCGGGTGGTTTACGACTGCGGGCGGTGTGTCGGCCAACCACATCGCCTGTTGGAGCGGCGCGGCCTGGGCGCCCCTGGGTACGGGAGTAGACGATTGGGTCCTCGCGCTGGCCGCGTTTCCAAACGGAGACTTGGCAGCGGGGGGCTACTTCCTGACCGCCGGGAAACGGGTTTCCGCCTTCTGGGCCCGCTGGGGCTGCGCGCCGTGCTATCCGGACTGCGATGAGTCCGGCGCGCTCGACCTCAACGACTACGCCTGCTTCCAGGCCCGGTTCGCCCTCGGCGATCCCTACGCCGACTGCGACCAGAACGGCGTCCGCAACGTCAACGACTATATCTGCTTCCAGACGAGGTTCGCGCTGGGGTGCCCGTGAAGCGGTGTCGAGGTGTCGCGGTGTCAAGCGGGGGAGGCGCCATCAGCCGTGGACCGTCAACGCCGCCGGCCCGATCGTCTGGATCGTCATCCGGCCCAGAGACCGGCGCGACAGGTGGCTGTTGACCTGATCGAGCGTCACGCCATCGACCAGCGCGGTCAGCTCCTCGAGCGAGCGCGCCCGGCCCAGCCGGTGGTAGTCGTACGCCAGGGCTCCGGCCCGCGCGGCCGTGGACTCGCCGCTGAAAACCAGCCTCGACTTCATCCCGATCCGGGCGCGGTCGAACTCCTCCCGGCTCACCCGCCCCTCGGGCGTCAGCACCCGGCGCAGCTCCGCCAGGAGCACATCGAGCGACTCCTGGGCCCGCTCGGGCGTGGTCCCCACCTCGGCGGCGATGGCGGCGTGGTCCCGCGCCGAGGCGTACCCCGCGTGCACGGAGTAGCACAGCCCGCGCTTCTCGCGCACCTCGGTGAACAGGCGCCCGGCCATGCCCCCGGAGAGGACCGAGATCGCGACCTTCTCGAGGATCGAATCCGGGCTGGACTCGGGCGGCGCATCGTAGAGCACG